>JACQPI010000004.1 GCA_016207585.1 Elusimicrobiota bacterium
CCCTCCACGTCGCCCGCCTCCAATTTCGTCCTGGCGTCGTAGCTGTAGGCCGGGGCGCTCGGGTCGAGTCTCGCCCGTTCGGGCATGCGATATCGAGTCTCTCGATACACCTGTTCCATTTTCTCGGTATGGAGGGCGTCGTGGACCTCCTTTGAGAACTTGTCTCTCTCTTGTAATCGGACCATCACCCTCGTCACCGTTTCGTAGTACCGCTCTACCAACCGGGAAGCTTCCTCGGGGGATACCGCTACCTTCCGCCCTCCTTGTATTCCATAAGACAAGGCGAGGGCCTCCATGATTTCTCTCAAGTCGCCAGCTATCTCGGGACGCATCTCGTAAAGCGGTCTTCCCTCGATCGTCCACTTCTGGTATTCGTGGTAGACTTCATGAAGCGCCTCTCCACCTGGAAGGCCGTCAAGAGTTCCATGCAACCATGACGGCTCCTCTGCGCCGGAATCGGACGACGAGGCGCGCGGCACTTCGCCGGGCTGGGCTTCGGGATCCTTCGGAGGCGCTGATTCCCCTTTAGTTGGGGGAGGCATTTCTCCATCATGCGTCCGGACGTCTCGTGGAGCGCAGAGCGACCCCGCCGTCAGAAACAACACCACGCCCCACACGATCCGGGATGCATTCATTTATCGACTTTAGTGCTATAACCAAACCCTAGCGCTAGTGTAAATACCTCCCCTGGCGCTGTCAAGGGCCCTGGCGCGCAAAATAGGTCAAGGCCGCCGGCGATTCGAGGCGAGCCGGGCCGCCAGGAGCGCGGCGGAGATCATGGCGCCGGCTTCACGAGGCCTTACGGTTTTTTGATCGGATTGTTGTCGCCGGGGGGCTCTTTCGATTCCGGTTTTGGAGCCGGCATATCCTTGGGCAGATGGATTTCAATATGAGCCTTGGCTCTAAGCGCCTTGGCGTATTTTTCCAGTTCGGCCTGGAATTTGAGATTGTAAACAAATTGAGAAACGTCGTCTTTCACCTTGTCGTAGGTGATCTTTTCCGCCGCCTTCTTCTCGAGCACGCGGATCAGGTGGTAGCCGAACTGGGTTTCCACCGGATCGCTGACGGCCCCCACCTGCGTGGCGAACGCGACCTTCTCGAACTCGGGCGGCAACCAACCATGGACGATGAATCCCAGGTCGCCGTTGCGCGCCGAGCTCTCCGTGTCGTCGGAATTTTTCCGGGCCAACTCGCCGAAATCCTCTCCCATATCGATGCGTTTTCTGATATCCTGGATTCTCTGCAGGGCCTTGGTCTTTTCCACGAGAGCCGGCTTGGGGTCGAGCTTCACCAGGATATGAGCCACGCGAACGCGCTCCGAGGCGAGGTCCTTCATGCGAGATCCCAGGGCCAGGTAGGCCTGCCCTTCCTCCTCCGGCATGCCGGCCACCGCGCGGGTGTCGCCCTTGACGACGTACTGGAGCTTCTCAAAAGCGGCCCTCAGGTCCGCCTCTTCGGGAGGCTTCGCCAGAGGGCGGATATCCTCCTCCACGACCTTGCGGATCAGTATCTGCTTCCGGATTCGATCTCGGAACTGGTTCGGGGAGATGCCCCCCTTCCTGAGTTCGGCATCGAGGGCCGCGTCCATTTCCTCATCCGACAAAAGCCTGCCCGCCTCGTCGCGCCGAAAGCTGCGCTCCTTCACCTCGGCAATTCCGCGGTCCACCTCCCGGTCGTGGATCTTTACTTTTTTCTTTTCCCCTTCCTGGGTCATCAACTCGTTGTCGATCATCTGGTCCAGCACCTTTCGCCGCAGCTGCTGGGGACCGTCCTTCTCGGCCAGCAAGGACGGGGCGATGCGCCTAAAATTCTCCAGGGCCGCGTCGAACTCCTTTTGATACTCGCTCAAGAGGACAGGCTGGCCGTTGACGGTAGCGACCGTGTCCTCCAGCACCGCCGAGCGGGCTTCGCTCCAGCCCGCGAACAAAGCCGCCAGCGCGACGACGGCCGCCGTCGAGGGCTGGAAGCCCCGACGGGCGCCCAAGGCGGCGTTAGTTGAACTGGACATCCATCACCTCCACCGGGTAGCGCGACTGCAGCGACTGCAGATGGCGGTCGAGCTTTTGCTTTTCCATCGTCTTGCGGATGCGCTCCTCCGCCGCATCGAAAGAAAGTTTGCGCTCCGACTCCTTGCGCAGGATATGGTAGCCGAACTTGCTGCGCACGGGCCCGAGCGTCTCTCCGGTCCGGCCGCGGAAAATCACGTCTTCCAGCTCGGGGATCACCTCCCCGTAGATCGCCGGCCTCATCATTCCCCCGGAGATCGCCGTTTCTGCGTCCAGGGACTTCGTCTTGGCCAGGCTCGAGAAGTTCGTTCCCCCCCTCAGCTTGCGCAGGGCGCTCTCCGCCTCGTCCGAGGTCGCCAACAGGATATGGCGCACCAAGACCTCCCGGGGATGGCGGTCGTAGTGCGCGCGCACCTCCTCATCGGACACCAAGAGGGTCCCCCGGCGGCGCAGATCCTCCAGCCATAACCGCATGAGGAGGTAGTCCCGCCCCTCGGCGAGCCGCTCCTCCTCCTCGGCCCGCAACCGGTCCATTTGGGCCTTGAATTCGGAGCTGTTGAGCACGCCGGCGTCCGTCGCGGCCGAGAGCATCATTTTTTCTCGAATGAGAACGTCCAGAAACTGCCTGCGGCCGTTGAGCGTCAATACGTAATTTTGATACTCCTGGGTCACCTCTCCAAGCCGCCGGCGGAACTCCGCCTCGGTGATGGCAAGCTTTCCGACCCGCGCCAGGACGGGGTCCCGGCGCCGGCTGCAACCCAGGAAAACGACGAAACCCAGGCCGAGGACGGCCAAAACAAGGACCGGGGCGAATCGTCTCGCTGTCATGGCCGATACTCTAACATTTTGCCTGGAAAAGCGGCAAACTCACAATTTGCGGATGGAAGGGCTTAAAGTCCCCGCCATGGTTTCGGAATCGGGGAGGGGAGGTGTCTTGCGGATGATTTCTCTAAGATCAAATTATCTTGATCTTTGGAGAAACTGTCTTTGGAGGATACGCACCTCCCGACAGCGCCGGGCTGTCAGGGGATTAATTGCGCTGTGTATAAAAACCGGCAATCTAGTTGAACCCCTCCAAGAACTCGCTTAACCACGATACGGGATCCCGTTTCGCGAGACGAATGCGAAGGCCCTCGCCCTCTCCTTCCAGCGATCTCAAGAACTCGAGGCGGCCCTCATAGCGGCGCCTCCATTTCTCTATGACCCCGGAGGCCAGGGTAACGTCGGGGCGAAATCGGAGCTCGATAGAGTCGGCACGCCGCGCGACCTCCCGGATGCCCAGCGCCGAGGCCCCGCAGCGCAATTCCATGAGACGGAACAGATTTTGAACCGGGACCGGGGCCGGCCCCGAGAGATCCTCCAGCTCGCGACGCAACCGGGGGAGATCCTCTTTAGAGGCGGCCAGGAGGCGCTTGTAGAAGTCCAAGCGCTGGAACTCGCCCGGCAGATAGTCGCCCGGCAAAAACGCGTCGATGCCCAGGTCCAGGTGGACCGGCGCAGCCGCGGGCGCGCTCGCCTGCCCCCTCAGCCGCGATATCTCCTCCTGCAGGAGCTCGCAGTAATATTCGAAGCCGATCGCGTTCATGAACCCGTGCTGCTTGGAGCCCAACAAATCTCCGGCCCCTCGAATCTCCAAATCCCTCAAGGCGAGCTTGAAACCCGACCCCAGCTCCGAGAATTCGCGCAGGGCCGAGAGCCGCCGGCGCGCCTCCTCGGCGAGCGCGTGGATGTCGCTCATCGCCTCGGGATGGAACAGGTAGCAGTACGCCTTGCGCCGCTCCCGGCCGATGCGCCCGCGCAGCTGATAGAGCTGAGCCAGGCCGAAGTCCTGGGCGTCCTCCACGAGCAAGGTGTTGACGGTCGGGATGTCGAGGCCGGACTCGATGATCGAGGAGGCGACGAGAACGTCGAACTTGCGGCCGAAGAAATCCCACATCGCCCTCTCTAAGGGATCGCTGCGCATCTGGCCGTGAGCCGTCGCAAAACGCGCCTCCGGAATCAGGCCTCGCAGCTCCTCCACTTTCTTCGCGAGCGTGCGGACCCGGTTGTGCACATAGTAGGCCTGCCCCCCCCGGGCCAACTCCGAGCGGATGGCCTCCGCCACCCGTTGCGGCGACCAGGGCCCAACCCACGTGGCGACGCTCTGGCGCCCTATGGGAGCGCTCTGGATCAAGGAGACTCCTCTCAGGCCGGACAGGGCTTGGTAGAGGGTCCTGGGAATGGGCGTCGCCGACAGGCTCAAAGCGTCCACCCCCTCCTTGAGGGCCCTGAGGCGCTGCTTGTCCTTCACTCCGAAACGATGCTCTTCATCGATGATCAAAAGCCCCAGGTCGCGAAAGGCGATATCGGCGGACAAGAGCCGGTGAGTCCCTATGACGATGTCGATCTTCCCGGTTTTCAGATCCTCGATCACCCGTTCCTGCGCGGCCCTGGATTGGAAGCGGCTGAGCATCGCTATCCGGACCGGATACTCCGCGAAACGTTGCGTGAAGGTGCGGGCGTGCTGGTCCGCCAGGATCGTGGTCGGCACCAGGACCGCGGCCTGCTTGAGCCCCGCGACGCATTTCATCGCGGCGCGCATCGCCACCTCGGTCTTCCCGTAGCCCACGTCGCCCACCACGAGGCGGTCCATGGGATGCGGCGACGTCATGTCCCGCTTCACTTCCTCGATCGCCCGGCGCTGGTCCTGCGTCTCCTCGAAAGGGAACGCCGCCGCGAATTCCTCCTCCATGTGGGTGTCCGGCGCGAAGGCGTGCCCCGGCCGGGCCGCCCGGGCGGCCTCCAGCTTGAGGATCTGCTCCGCGATGTCTTGCACGCCCTCGCGGACGCGGTCCTTGATCTCCTCCCAACTGCGGCTGTCCAGGGAAGAGAGCCGCGGCCGAGCGCCTTCCGACGCGACGTATTTCTGCACCATGCGAAAGTCCGGCAGCGGCACGTACAGCTTGTCCGAAGCCCGGTACTCGACCAGGAGGCAATCCATGCTGCCCTCCTCCGCCGTCTGGACGGGGCGGATGCCCAAATATCGTCCGATCCCATGCTGCTGATGCACGACATAGTCGCCCGACTTGAGCGCTCCCAGGCGGACCGGCTTGCCGCCGGGTTCCAACCCTTGCCAGGGGCGGCCAGGGCGGTACGATCTATGAAAAAGCTCCGAAGAGGTTATGACGGCAAGGCGAAGTCCCGGATGGATGAAGCCCTCGCGCAGCGGCCCGATCAAGAATTGACAGGGCTGGGGCAGCTTTCCCTCCAGAAGCTCCTGGACCCTCTCGTCCTCACCGGCGTTCAAGGAGTAGAGCAGTATCTTGCAGCCGTCGCGCTGCCACGCCTGCATCTCGCGAACCCACCAATCGACACCCCCCTGGATATGGGGGACGGCCCGGGCGCCGTAATCCTCCCCGGGAAGGTCGCCGATCCTCAGGCACGGCGCCGAAGAGGGCTCGGGAAGAGAGAGCCCTTCCTCCGCGAGCCATAAAACGGGAGGGGATTGCGGCGACGCAAGCTCCAACCACCGAGCCAAAGGTTCCGACGGCCGATCCTTCTCGGCGCGCGCATGCACGGGCAGCAGAACCGTCTCCCCGATAAAATCGCCTCCGGCCTGCGTCGCGACGTCGAAGCCCCGGATCGACTCGACCGCGCTTTCGTTGTAGAGCAGCCGGACGGCGCGCAGGGGCTCCAGTTGAAAAAAATCGACCACCGCCCCGCGGACCGCGAACTCCCCGGGGCTTTCCACGAAATCGACGCGATGATAGCCCAAACGGGCGAGCGATTCCACAAGCCGGCCCATGGGAAGCGTCTGCCCGCTCTGGATTCCAAGCCTGCCGGCCGCGAAGTCGGCGGGGGATGGAACCCGATGATCCAACAGGTCGCCCAAGACCAAAGCGATTTGGGAGCCGGACGACAGTCTTTCAAAAGCCGCGGCATGGCCGCGCTCGTCCTCGCCGAAAAACGCCGGAGCCGAAAGCCGGGGGGGCGCCTCGGGGAACAGCACGGCAAGGGCCGCGAGCGCGTCGGCCAGGTCCTCCAAGTCCTCCTCGCGGCTCCGGATGAAGACCAGGCGCCCTCCCCGATGCCGCAAAAGGCGGGGAGAAGCCGAGCGGCCGCTGAGAATGGAAAGCCCAAGGTGAGCCCAGGCTCCCGAAGAGGGAACGCCGATCACGGGTTTAGTATCTTGCGGACCATGGCCACGACGAGCGCTTGGAGGCTTTCCGCCCGGGCAGGGCACTCTTCGCTCCATCGCAGCGGACGCTCTCCCGCTTCGTCGGACCAAAAAGCGTGGAGACGGAATTTATCTTCCCGGCGCGCGACATGCGCGCCCAGCGGGCTCCGGCAGCCGCCTCCTACCCGCCGCATGAAGTCGCGCTCCGCTTCCACGGCGAGCCGGGTCGGCGCGTCGTCGACGCGAGCAAGAATTTCCAGAAGGTCGGAGCGATCCTCTCGGGCCTCGATCGCCAGCGCCCCTTGGCCCGGGGCGGGCACCATCTCCTCGATCTCCAGGGTTTCCTGAAGAGCCGCCTCGCGCCCCAGCCTCCGCAATCCCGCCTTGGCCAGGATGATCCCGTCGCACAGGCCCTCCTCGACGCGCCGCAGGCGCGTATCCACGTTGCCGCGCATGGAGACGCATTCGACGCCGGGACGCGACAGGGCGAGCTGAATGCGGCGGCGCAGGGCCGAGGTGCCCACCTTGGCCCCGCTCCCCAACCGGTCCCAAGTCGGGGACGCGGGACCTCGAATGTAGACATCCCGCGCATCCTCGCGCGCCGGATAGGCCGCCACGCGCAGGCCCGCCGGAAGTTCGGCCGGCAGGTCCTTGCAGGAATGGACCGCGAAATCGATCGAACCCTCCAGCAGCGCGTCCTCTATCTCCTTAACGAACATTGCCTTGACGTTGGCCGCCTCCGGAGGAGCGGCAGGAAACGCGGCGGCAAAGCGATCCCCGCTGGTATGAATGATCACCGGCTCCGCTTCCAGGCCCGGAAGAAGCTCCCTCAACCGCCGCGCGAACTGGCTCGACTGGGCCAGTGCGAGGGCGGAGCCGCGCGTGCCGTACCTGATTTTTCTCATCGGCTCACAGCCCCTTGGAGCGCATTTCCTCGAGCGCGCGGCGGCTCGGCTGGAAGTTGGGATCGAGCTTCAGCGCGGCCTCGAACTGCGCGCGAGCCTGCGGATGGCGCCCCCTCTGCAGGAGGGCGATGCCCAGGTTATGGCGGATCTCCAACGAGTCCGGGATCGCCTGCGCGGCGCCGGACCAAGCGGCGATCGCCTCGTCGAGCCGGCCCGATTCCAGGAAAAGCGCCCCCAGGTTCAGATGGGCCTGTTTATACCCGGCGTTGAGCCGTATCGCCTCGCGGTACTGGGGCAGGGCCTCCTCGCGGCGCCCCAACCGCGCGAGGGCGTAGCCCAAGCTGTTTCGGGCCTCGGCCATCTGCGGAGCCCTCTGGACGATCTTCGCGTAGCACTCTGCGGCCGGCGCCCAACGGTCCCGCACCATCATCGAATCGCAAATCGCCCCCAGGACCGAAAGAGACTCCGCGCTCGTTCCCATGCCTCGCGCGAAATGGACGCGCGCCTCTTCCAAGCGGTCGAGGCTTGCCAAGAGCATCGCCATCCCCTGATGGGCTTCGGGATCATGCGGTCGCAGCTCCAGAGCCCAGCGGTAGTGGGACAATGCCTCCTCCGATTTTCCCTGCTGAGCCAGGACCTGCGCCAGGCGAAGATGGACCCGGACGCGGTGGGGCTGGATCTTCAGGGCTTCTTGGTAGTGGCGCAGCGCTTCCTCGGGTTTCCCGCGATGCGCCAGGAGATTTCCGAGGTTCATATGCGCATCGACGACGTTGTCCGGGACCTTGTTTTTCAGCGCCTGTCGGTAGTACGATATCGCGTCGTCCCAGCGTCCCTGCAGGGCGCTCAAATTTCCCAGATTGTTCAGCGCGATGCCGTCCCCACCACGGACCCGGAGCGTCTCCTGGAAATGGAATTTCGCCTCATCGAGCTTGCCCTGCCTCATCAGGTAGTTTCCCAGGTTCGCATGGGCGACGCCGCTGTCGGGATTGAGGGCGACGATATGGCCGAACAGAGTTCCCGTATTCCTCCATATCATGGCCTGGGAACGGCTGCGCAGGCTGAGCAACGCCAGGACCAGCGCCGCGGCGAGCCAGCCCGCGCGGCGCGCGGGCGCCCACCGCGCCAACGCCCACGCCCATACCAACGAAGGACCGAACATCGAGAGGTACAGGTAGCGGTCCGCCACCGTGGAGAGATCCTGGTGCAAAAATGGGACGAACCCCAATACCGGCAACACACCCGCGACGAAGAGCCCCGCCCCGACCCATAACATGCGTCGCCGGTCGAAGCGGTAGACCGCCGCCGTGAGGGCCGCCGGCAACAGCCAGGTGTAATACAGCCAGCCCTTCGCCATAACGAGGTCCGGCGGGCGGCCGTAATCCGGCGACATTTTTAAAGGCAGCGCCAGCTTGGAAAGATAAAACGCCAGGCTGTCCAAGGCGATCAACGGGCGCGCCCATAACGGCACGAGGGCCCGTATATGGGTCGCCCCCTGGGAGGACTGCGTCATGAAGGCGCATACCCCGGCGAGGATAAACCATGGACCCAAGGAAGCGATGACCCGCCCCCAGCCTCTTCTTAGAATCCCCCAGTCCAAGATCGCGGCCAAGAACGGAATCACGATCGCGCTGGGTTTCGACAAAAGCGCCGCCCCGAACGCCGCGGTCGCGATCGCGTAGTCCAGCAGGCTCCTCCAGCGGCCTCCCCCCCCGCCGGCGCCGGCCGTCGGAGACACGGCGGCAAGGTAGCGCTCCAGGCAGACCAAGGCTCCCAGGCCGCTGAGCGCGTCTCTAAATCCGGAGACCCACGCCAACGGTTCGACTTGGATCGGATGGATCGAGAAAAAAAGCGCCCCCGCGGCGGCCGCCCCATCGAGCGCCGCGGGCGGCGGGGTTTCATCGGCGGATCGAGCGCCGGCCCCTCCGCGCGACGATTCCGCCCCCCTAAAAAAAAGACGCAACACGCGCCTCAGGAGGAAAAAGGCGGCCGCGGCATTGAGCAGGTGCACCGCGACGCTGACCGCGTGAAAAGGTCCCGGAGGGAGCGCGGCTGCGATCCCGGCCCGGTTTTGGCACCAAGCGGCCACGGCGGCCCAGACGCTGTAGGTCAATGGAATATAGAGCCTCAAATAAGGGGCTCGCCAAAGCTGGCGGAAACTGTCGCCGGTAACCGGATGCAGCAGCGGGTTCTCATAGACATTGATATCGTCGTCCCACGCGACGAACTCGTGACCCAATGCCGGCCAAAATACCGCCAGGGTCGCGGCCAGGATAAGAAGGATCAACGCCGCGGGGAGAAGCTGCGCCTTCTTGCTCTCGGCGCCGTGGGAAGAGGCGGTACTTCCTTGCCCTCGGCCTCTCACGAAGTCACGGGAAGCCTGGAGGGTTCGGTCGCGGAGGAAGCCCTCCCCCGCATCGAATGCGTCAAGCCGGCACGCTCCCCGTTTGCGACCGCGGCGATCCACGCTTGAAATTCGGCTGACTTTTCATCCACAAGGGCCCGGGCGGCCGCGACCTCGCCGCGGCGCCTGGCGGAGTTTTCAGCGACGATCCCGTCAAGATCCTGCAACGTGTAGAGATAGACATGATCCAGGGCGTGGACCGATTCCTCGATATCCCGCGGCATGGCGATATCGATCAGGAAAAGGGAACGTCCCCTGCGCGATCGGCAGGCCGCCGCGATCCCTTCCGCGGTCATGATGGGTTTCGGCGCGCCGGTCGAACTGATCACGATGTCCACCCGGCTCAGCAAGGGAGGAAAATCCTCCCAGCGGATCGCCTCGGCGCGAAACTTGGCCGCCAACTCGACGGCGCGAGTCCATGTCCGGTTCGCCAGATAGAGCCGCGACACCTTGCCGGACAGCAGGTGCTTGGCGGAGAGCTCCGCCATTTTGCCGGCGCCCAGGATGAGGACCGAGCTTTTGCTCAGGTTCCCGAATATCCGCTCCGCCAAGGCGACCGCGGCCGAAGCGACGGATAGCCGGCCGGAACCGATACCCGTCCTGGAACGAACGAGCTTTCCCGCATACAAAGCCCGCTGGAACAAAACGTTGGTCAGCTTCCCGGTCATCTTGTGCGACCGGGCCGTCTCGTAAGCCTGCTTCACCTGACCCAGTATTTCCGATTCCCCGACCACCAGCGAGTCCAGGCCGGCCGCCACCGTGAAGAGCCGGCGCGCCGCCGCGCCGCCCACGCGGCGGTAGACCCCGTCCCCCAACGGGGCGCCCAAGTTGCTTTCCAGAAACTCCTCCAGGACCTCGGGTCCGCGGGACCGCAAGTCCGCCGAGCCGGCATACACCTCGAAGCGGTTGCAGGTCGATACGACAACCGCTTCCTGCCAGCCGGCCGACCGCAACCGGCGCAGCCATTCGTCCGTCCCCAAAGCCGCCAAGCCCTCGCGCTGCGAAACGGAAACGCTCCTGTGGTTGAGCCCGACCAATAGGAGCTCCATATCAGCCCTTTTTCGACAAATACCCGTGAAGTTCGCTCAAAAAATTGACCCCGACGAAAGTAAAAACCGCGCATCCGAACCCCAGCATCGAAATGTACACCGCCTTGACCCCGCGCCATCCGGCGGCCGCCCTGGCAACCAGGTAGCCTCCGTAAACGAGGGCCGTAACGAGAGCCCAAATCTCCTTGGCATCCCAACCCCAAAACCGCCCCCATGCTCCGTACGCCCAGATCCCCCCCACCAAAATACCGAAGACCAGAATTGGGAACGCGAATACGACGAGATGGTAATTCAAGTCTTCGAGATCCGCTATGGCGGGCAGGCGGTAGCACAACTCGGTAGGCCGGCGGGATTTGACCTGGTTCTCTTGGACCAGGAACGCCAGCCCCACACCGAACGCGTTGCCGAGTATCGCGTAGGCCGTCATCAGCATCATGGGATGGATGTTGATCCAGTAGCTGCGCAGGGCGGGGGTCAGTTGATATATCTCCGTATTCCCGACGTGGCAGGCGCGAAACACGGCGCTCAGCGACGCCAGGCAGGCCCACGGCAGGACGAACGCTCCGAGAATGCCCAGCCGGTGGCGCGCCTCCACGACGAAAAAAGTCAGCGCCACCACGAGCGCCAAATAAGAAAGGGCTCCGTAGAAGGAGTTGATCGGCACGTAATAGCGGTTGGCGGGGACGCTCCAGAACTCCTGCAGCCGAAACGCGAAGGAAGGCAGGTGCAGGCAGACGCCGGCCCCCAAAAAATAGAGCATCCAGCGGCTCCAGCGCTCATGGCGCGAGTACAGATAGAAAAGCGCAAATCCCGTGGCGATCGCGTAAAAAACAGACGTCATGCCGAACAGGTAAAACTCCATCATGACCGGAGCCGGACGACGTATTCTATCATCTATGCCGTCCCATGAGCCACCCGCGCACGGCGGAAAGTGCTATTATTTTCCTCCGCCCGAAATACGATGATGCGGCATCTCGAATGCGCGAAATGGATTGAGATCGATCTCAAAGCGATCCATCACAATATCCGGTGGCTCCGGCGCCGCCTGGCGGGCGCAACGCGCTGGCTCGCGGTCGTCAAGGCGAACGCCTACGGCCACGGCGCCGTCGCGATCTCCCGCCTGGCGATGAAAGAGGGCGCCTGCGGGCTCGGAGTCCTTACGGTGGAAGAAGCCCTGGAGCTCAGGAGTTCCGGGATACGCGCCCCCATCATTCTTCTAGCCCCCCCGCTCCCGGCGCAAGCGCCCCTCGTGGCCCGCGAACATCTGGAGGCCACCGTGGATTCCCCATGGCTCCTTGCGGCCTTAAACCGGGCGGCACGGACGCCGATCCGAGTTCACCTGGACATCGATTTCGGATTGCGCAGATGGGGACTGGCGCCCAAGCGGCTGCCCGACTTTCTTCGGATCATCAAAAAAACCAAAGGTCTTAGGCTCGCCGGCCTTTCCACGCATATCGACTACGTTCCCGGGCGCAACGCGGTGGAGGCCGAAACGAAGCTCCGCAGTTTTCAACGACTCGCTGTTTCGGCGCGGCGGGATAATCCCAATCTTATCTGTCATGCCGCCAACAGCTCCATCCTTCTCGATTTCCCCCGCCGGCAGATGGACATGGCGAGGATCGGCAACATCCTCTACGGGATCAACCCGACCGACGCCGAGGTTCCCCTTCGCAACGCGTGGCGATTTTACGCCAGGATCATCTCGTTGACCCGCATCGGCAAGGGCCGCGCCATCGGCTACGCCAGCGAATTCATCGCCCCCAAACACATGGCGATCGCGGCGCTTCCAGCCGGCTACGCGGACGGGTTGACCATGGAGCCCGCCCAGCGCCTGATCGGATTCGGCGGTAATTTCCAATACTGGGGAATATTGCGCGGCCGCAAAACTCCCTTCGTCGGCCGTTGCTCGATTTCCCATGTTTTGTTGGACGTCGGCCGGGTGCCGGATGCGCGCGTCGGAGACGCCGTGCTGCTCCCGGTCCGCCGCACCGCCGCGACGGCTCGGCTCCCCAGAGTCTATATCAATGGATGAGCGTCGCGTCTTCTGGGATATCCTCGAACTTTTCCATATCCCCGTCGGCCGGCTCCTGAGGGAGAAGATCGAAGCCCGTGGTCGGAAAGTCCAACAGCGGCTGGGAGGTCGCCTCCAACGGAACTCCCAGGATATCTCGGGGAGATGAAAAGGAGGCCCTGAGATTGAGCGCCTGCGAATGATCCACGTCGCAGTAGCGCGTCGGCTCCGAGCCCTTGATAAACGCCATCTTGATCACCCGCGGACAGGTGGAAAGAGCCAAGAGGCCGGTGTCTGAGTCCAGCCGCGAAAACACGATATCATCGGGAACCGGGAAATCCCGGCGCGGGATGTCCCGCAGGATCGGCTCCATGATCTCCGTCCACCACGGCACGACGGTGGAGCCCCCCGTCCAGTCGTGTCTCCCGAGGGAAGAAAAGTCGTCATACCCCATCCAGGCGCCTGCCACGAGGTCCGGGGTGAACCCGACGAACCATAAATCCCGGTTTTCGTTGGTGGTGCCCGTCTTTCCTGCCAAGGGGCGCCCCAGGCGCCTGGCGTACGACGCGGTGCCTCCCTCCACCACGCCCTTCATGAGGTGAGTGGTCAAGTAGGCAAGTTGCGGGGACATTGCCTCCCGCTCACCGGGGATATGCTGCTCCATCACGCGGCCCTGCGCGTTTTCAACCCTCAGGACATCGAACGGCTCGACGTGGATTCCGCCGTTGGCGAAGGTTCCGAAAGAGTTCGCCATCTCGATGGGACTGACCACCGAGGAACCCAGCCCCAGCGACAAGACGGGCTCCAGACGCGACCGGATCCCCATTTTCTGCGCCAGAGCGACGACCTGCGGAGGGCCCACCTGCTCGATGATCCGGACGGACGCGACGTTGCGGGACAACGACAGCGCCTTGCGCAGAGTGATGACGCCCAGGAACTTGCCGTCGAAATTGCTGGGAACCCAAACCTTGAAATCCATGGATTGGGCGAAAGGCGCGGTCGCCAGAGTGATCGCGTATTGGTCCGTGGCGCCTTCCAGGAGACGCCAGTCCCGTCCGTCGTAGTAATAGGCCAGCGGCATATCCTCCACCAACGTGGACTGGGTCATTCCGGACTGAAGAGCGGCTCCCCAAACGAAGGGCTTGAATGTGGAGCCAGGCTGGCGATGCGCCTGGATGGCCCGGTTATATTGAGAATCGCCGCGCCCTCCGACCATCGCGCGGACGGCCCCGGTCTTGACGTCCAACAATACAAAAGCGCCCTGTATCGGCGGCGGCGGGTTCGTGGAGACGCTCGGCGGCTCCAGGCTGGCGATTTCAGCCTGCAGCTTGCGGTCCCATTCCTCGTACGCCTTGCGGTCAAACTCGGCCAGGGCATTGTCCATGACCGCTTCGACGGTCTTCTGCAGGCTCAGATCCAGCGTCGTATAGATATGAAGTCCGCCCTTCCAGAGCGCGTCGTAGCCGTACTTCGGCTCCAGGCGCCGGCGGATGTTCTCGACGAAATAGGTCGCCTGGATTCCGGTCATGGGCGGGCGGGTGGTCGGCAGGGACTCCGACATCGCGGCCCGGGCCTCCGCGACCTGGACGAAATTGTTGTCCAGCATGCGGGAAAGGACGAAATTGCGCCGCGCTTGGGCCCGTTTAAGATTATTGAACGGGGAGTACCCGCCGGGATAGCGGATGAGCCCCGCCAGCATCGCGCACTCCCCCAAGGTCAATTGCTTGACGTCCTTTCCGAAATAGATGCGCGCCGCCGCCTGGACTCCGTACGCGCCGTGACCAAAGTATATCTGGTTCAGGTAGAATTGCAGGATCTCCTCTTTGCTGAAATTGCGCTCCAATTGCAGCGCCAACAGCACTTCCTTGATCTTGCGGCTGAACTTGCGCTCCGGCGTGAAAAAGATAAGTTTGGAAAGCTGCTGGGTCAAGGTGGAGCCGCCTTGAAGCACCCGCCCACGCACGATATTGCGCAGGGCGGCGCGAAGGATGCCCCGGAAGGAAATGCCCCAATGGCGGAAGAATTGATCGTCCTCCGTCGCGATCACCGCGTTCTGAAGATCGACCGGGATATCCGACAAGGACAGCAACGCGCGCTTTTCGATCGAGAGCTCCGCGATGATTTCCCCGTGGATATCGTAAACGCGCGTCGTCAAGGAAGGGGTGTACTCTTCCAGGGCCCTGAAATCGGGAATATCCTCCAAGAAACGCCTGGCCGCGACGGCCCCGGCGAAAACAAGAACCGCCAGGAGCAAGCCCCGCACATAAAATCGCCCGCGAGTCATGATGGCTTACGAACTCGTCCCCGCCATAATAGCATTTCCCCGCAGACTCACTTTTTGCTGGCGGGTCGCCGGGCCTTTGCGCTAGACTACCGGCATGGTATTCGACGTCATCGTGATCGGAGGAGGAATCACGGGAGCCGGCATCCTACGGGACTGCGCACTGCGCGGACTCAAGGCGCTCCTTTTGGAGCGGGGAGAACCGGGCGCCGCCACGACGGCCGCTTCGACGCACCTCATCCATGGCGGCCTGAGATACCTGCTTTACGACCGCCTCACGACGCATATCACCTGCTGGGATTCGGGGAACATTTTTCGCATAGCGCGGCCGCTCTTGACCCGGCTTCCGATCCTATGGCCGGTCTACCGAGACCACCGCCACGGCATCGAGACGGTTGAGACGCTGCTGGAAAGCTACGACAAATTTTCCCCGATGAAAGAGGGGCTGCCCCACTTGAGACTCTCGGCCCGAGAAACGCTGTGCATCGTACCGGACTTAAATCCCGAAGGTTTGGTGGGAGCCGTCAGTTTCGACGAATGGTGGGTCGATCCCGTTCGACTGGTGCGCGCCAATCTCGACGCGGCCCGGTCGCTCGGCGCCGAGGTACGCACCGGCTGCCAGGCCACCGGCTTCTTGTGCGAGACGGCCGCCTCCCAACAACCCTTGGACGCGGCACTTCCTCGCGATAACGCTCGGTCGCCCGCTTTCAATAAGGTGATCGGTGCGGCCGCAGTGGGCGCCGATGGCAAGGTCGAAAATTTCCGGGGGAAGATCGTCTTGAACGCCTCGGGGCCTTGGGTGGACCGGGTGACGTCCTTGGCCGCGGCGCGAGTTCCACTCCAGTTGCGCAAAGGAACCCATCTTGTCTATGACCGGGAGTTGGCCTGGGCAAAAAACGCGCCGGCCGCCGTCTGCCGGCCCCTGGGCCTGCTTCTGGAAGCCGAAGACCGCGAGCGCTACGTCTTTGTCGTATCGGCCGGAGGGCAAACGCTGCTGGGGCCGACTGATGTGCCGGGTCCCGAGGATCCGGATAAAATTTCCAGTTCGCCCGAGGAGATGCGGTCTCTCCTCGCCTCCGTCCGCCGTTATTTCGACTATTTCCCGGAGCGTTTCGACCGGACGATCGTCGGCGCGCGCCCGATCCTTGGCCAGCGCGGCTCGGAAAAACTTCTCTCGCGCGAATACGAGATCATCGATCACGCCGCGCGAGACGGCATCGAGGGGCTCGTGACCGCGGCCGGCGGGAAGATGTCCGATTTTCGCCTCATGGCGCAGGAGGCGGTGGATATTGCATGCCGGAAAATCGGCGTCAATTCTCCCTGCCGCACCGCCGACCAAACGTTGGCGGGAGAGCCCTTGCCTCCGGCCAAGACCTGGCCCCGCCCTCCCAAGCCTCTAAAAAAGCTCCTCCGGCGCCACCCGCGTCTGAGAGAAATGCACGCGCTGGCCTACCTCGCCGGCGGCCTCTTGCGCCATGGCATTCTGGGTTTCCTCGGAAGACACATCAAATCAAACGCGCAAGAATTTGAAAAACACTATAACACCTAAGTCTTTTGGCTCCGGGGGACCTGAAGACCGCTACGCCTCTATTGGGGCGTAACGCTTTTTTCCCGAGCTTGGGCCGCGAGAGCGTTCCTCTGCTCTTGAGTCATGCTCCGCCACTGCTCCAGAGTCACGATTATATCTTTCTGCTGGTTTTGTTTTCTCCAGACGCCCGGATCGATAAAGTCAGGCTGGTAGCCATACGTAATAGCAAGATTGATGGAAGAATGATTCGCCCAGGCATCCTGAGAGTCTATAAGCAAACCCGGAAATAGTTTGTAATCGTCCGGATATTTGAGAAACGTTGGGTAGGCCAGCCCCGCCTTGATTTGCAAAACGCCGAGCTGTTGCCCGTCGATAATCAAGTGGCTTAAAAGTCGCCCGTACTTGTCGAAACTATTGGCTGTCACGATCTCGATGACCCGTCCTTCCACGATCAGTTTCTTGGTCAGCGCCGAGGCTTCGGGACCGTATGGCTGGTCATAAAATATTCCGTGGTGCGGATGCAGCGTCTCAGGAGTATCGAAGCCCATCAATCGCAGTTCCCCGCGATAGGGTTCGCCGTCCTTGTTGACCACATGATCCGCGATATCGAAGGAATAGTCGATTGTGTCGCCATCGTCGAACTTAATCCTATTTTTATCCAGCGTCACGCGCTTGATCACTAATGCCGCAGGCCGCTTCACGGCCCCAATCGCGCTGGGACGTCCCGCGGGAGACTCGTCAGAGACCCGCCGGAAAAAAGAATTTTCTTCCTGCGCGGCCAAATATTCAAGAGGCGCCGTGTGAGAGAAGGCTGCGCTCGCGAAGACAGCAATAATCGCCAGGAAAGGTTTCATATGGAAACTCCCAATCACCTATCTATCTAAGATCACGAACAAACCCACCCGCACGCCGTATCCCGATGCGGCCGGCACTCCGGGAATTGTTGTCTTCGTCGCTTCGACACGAAGAGCTACGGGAGAGTCTGCCCCGGTCAGCAAGGCCGCCAAGTAGGGAACGTATCCGAAATGAGAGGTTTTCTCGCCGGGAGTGGACTTCAATATTTCCAATCCGACCTCTCGTGTCTCCCAGTTTTCACAAACCCCGAGACCGCATAACCCGCCCCCCACCAATCGGCGTTCGTATGTGTATTTTCTATCCTGGTACCGCGGATCCTGCCTCGCGACGGCTAGATTGACCCCCCCTTCGACCGCAAGACGATTCTTGAACCATGGTGTTTTATATCCGACCCCCGTAAACTCCATAACTCGCGCTCCTGGGGATCGACGCCGCGTTTCCGAAATCAACTCGTTGGTATGGCTGGAAGAGATCAACTGCCGCGCGACCACTTCTTCGAAGACCCCGGTTGCCGACCAAACGAATCCGACATTCGGCCCCACCGTACCGTGTTTTTCGCTGCCGATGGCGACTCGCCCCATGATGCCGACTGATCCCGAGTTGGTCTTTTGCTGTGTCCTACCGGCCCCGGCAACGAAGGAAATTCCCCCGGAGGTTCTTAGCTCCGCCCTTGGGTCATATTTTTTCTCTTTCGGAGCTCCCGGCTGCGGAAAAGCACGAAGAACCTCGGAGGAACTAGGCTTCCTTGCTTTCCCCACGCCCCTCCCATCGAATAAGAAGTTTTGAAAAGTTTGCGGTGATCTGTCGAATCCCCCCGCTACATCTGCGGATAGAGCCGCGACCACGCCCGCAGTTCGCCGTCCCGGTCGTTCCCCGATACCCTCAACGTCTTGATAAAACCGAACCAGCGCCCGAGCCGCGGGAACGTCGGATTCCAATGCCTCCGCATCCACCTCGAC
>JACQPI010000221.1 GCA_016207585.1 Elusimicrobiota bacterium
CTCCCAGATCGTGCGGTCCTGCACCACCCCGCGGATTCTGCCCAACGAGATCCGGGTCACGAACTCGCGGTGCTGGCGGAAACGGTGGTTCAGGAGCCACACCTGCATCATCGTGCCGTACGTCTTCATGTCCTTGTAGAAAAGGTCCAGGTAAGGGTTTCCGTCCACCTCCTCCAGGATCGGCTCGAAATGGAGCGCCTTGGCCAATTCGATCGTCAGTGTCGATTTCCCGACCCCGATCGTCCCGGCGATTCCGATATAACCCTCTGCGAACATGATATTCTCCCGCGCAGGCCCGGCCGGCAAGCCGAAACGCTAAGTTTTAATTTCCTGCTCGATGCCTCGAATGGCCAGCTTGACGTCGTCCGGATTGGAAGCGGCCGACAGGATCTCGGCCTCGCTCACCAAGCCGTCCTTGAAGAGCTTGACCAAGGATTGATTGAAGGTCTGCATTCCGTAAAACGCGCCCTTCGTGATCGCCTGGGCGACCCCAAGGTTGTTGTTGTCCTCGATGAGCTTGCGCACGTGCGCCGTTGCGATCAAAATTTCCACGGCCGGGATGCGCCCCCCCTTCAGGCCCGGCAGGAGCCGCTGGCTGACGACCGCCTTCAGGGCGTCCGCCAGCTGGATGCGCACCAGGGCCTGCTGGTGCGTGGGATAGAGATCGATGATGCGGGCGATCGTCTGGATCGCGTCGATGGTGTGCAGCGTGCCGAAGACGAGGTGCCCGGTCTCGGCGGCCGTCAGCGCGGCCGAGACGGTCTCCAGGTCGCGCATCTCCCCCATCAAGATGACGTCGGGGTCCTGGCGCATCGCCATGCGCAGGGCGTCGGCGAAGGTCGCGCTGTCCTCGCCGATCTCGCGCTGCGAGATCATGCCCATCTTGTCCTTGTGAATGAACTCGACGGGGTCCTCGATGGTGAGGATATGCTCGCGCCGCGTCTGGTTGACGTAGTCGACCATCGCCGCCAGCGTGGAGGTCTTGCCCGCCCCCGTGACGCCCGTGACCAGCACCAGCCCCCGGCTGTTGTCTGCTATCTTCTTGATGGTGGCCACGGGAAGCCGCAGCTCCGAGAGGGTCGGGATGCGCATCGGCACGAACCGGATCGCCAGGCACAGCAGACCCTTCTGGCGAAACGCGTTGACCCTAAAGCGGGCCACATCGCCGCTCTGGAAAGCGAAATCGCACTCCCGCTTTTCCTCATAGAGCCGCTTGGCGCGCGCCGTCAGGATCGACTGCAGCATCTGCTCGACCTGCTGGGGAGTCAGCGCCTCTTCGGAAATGCGCTCCAGCTCGCCGTCCACGCGCAAGAACGCCGGGCCGTTTGAGCGCAGATGAAGATCGCTCGCCTTCTTATTGACCATCGCCTGCAGAAGTTCTTGCAGCGTCATTTAAAACCTTTCTACTGGAGCTTGCGAACCTTCCAATGGAGAAACGCCGGCTTGGCCCAGTCGTCCGGCGCGGCGCCCTCGGGTTTCTCGGAAACCGCGCCCGGGTCCAGGCTCCACGGCGAGGAGGAAAGCCGGCCGCCGGCCGGCAGGGCCGCCAGGTGGGCGGCGGCGGCCTCCCGCGACGCGCCGCGGCCCCGCTTGGCCGGGAAGCCCGTCGCGATGACCGTGACCCGCACCTGCCCTCCCATGGAATCGTCGAAGGCCTGCCCGAACTTTATATTCGCCTCGGGGCTCGCCTTGTGCTTGATGAAATCGACCGCCTGCTGGATCTCGGCTAAGGTCAGCTTGCGGTCGCCGACGATGTTGACGATCATTCCCTTGGCGCCCTCGATCGAGAGGTTGTCCAGGAGCGGGGAATGGATCGCCTGCTTGGCCGCCTCCATGGTCCGCTGCGAGCCGCTTCCCTCGCCGATGCCCATATGCGCCTCCCCGGCGCCGGCCATGATCGCCTTGATGTCGTTGAGGTCCACATTAATGAGCCCGGGGGTCGTGATCACGTCGGCGATGCTCTGGATGGCCTGCCGAAGCACGTCGTCCGCCTTGCGGAAGGCCTCGGCGCTGGGGGTATTTTCCTCGATGACGTCGAATAGGCTGTCGTTGGAGATGACGAGCAGGGTGTCCACGTGCTTTCGCATCTCCTTGATCCCGGCCTCGGCCTGCAGGGCTCGAATCTTTCCCTCGAACTCGAAGGGCCGGCTGACGACCCCGATCGTCAGGGCATTGAGCTCCCGCGCGAGTTCCGCGACCACGGGAGCCGAGCCGGTTCCGGTGCCGCCGCCCATGCCGGCCGTGATGAAGATGAGGTCCGCCCCCGACAGCGCCTCCCGAAGCGACTCCTTGGACTCCAGCGCCGCCAGGCGCCCCTTGGCCGGGTCACCGCCGACCCCGAGCCCCTTCGTCAGCTTCTCCCCCATCTGGATGCGCAAAGGCGCCTTGTTATGGCGCAATACCTGGGAATCGGTGTTGGCGGCGATGAGGTCGACGTCGCGCACCCCCGCCTCGCACATGCGGTTGATGGCGTTGCCGCCCGCGCCCCCCAAGCCGGCGACCTTGATGACGGCGCGCAGCTCCTTGAAATCATCCACGCACTGGATCCGCGCCGTCACAAGAGGTCCTCGAAAAAGGCCCGGAGTTTGCGCTTCCACGCCGGCTTCTTGCGGGCCTGCCCCTCCGGCCGGCTCTTGCCCTCGGAGCGCGACGGATAGAGCAGGAGGCCCATCGCGGTCGCATACGGCGGCGTCAGCAGCTCCTCCGCCGCCGATACGAGACCACCATGAGGAGCCCCCAATCTCACCGGCATGCTCAAAATCTGCTCCGCGGCCTCCGGAAGGCCCCGGAGCAGCGCCCCGCCGCC
>JACQPI010000222.1 GCA_016207585.1 Elusimicrobiota bacterium
GATACAGGTTCGATTCCTGTCGGGGACACGGCTCGCATCCGCGACTTTGATGACTAAAACGGAAGACATACTCTGTCCCCTGTGCCGCAGCCAGACCGCGAAATCGTTCGTCCGCGTCTGGCGGGAGTACCGTCTCTACGACTGCCCCGACTGCGGCGGCGGCTTCTGCGATCCGTTCAGGAACCCCGGAGAATCCTACTACGCGCATTTCGAGGATCTCTATCCCAACCGCGCGCAGACGACGACCGACCCGATGTCCCTCGAGTACGACGAGTGTTTGCGCTTCCTCCGCCGCGACAAGCCGCGCGGGAAGCGCCTTCTCGATGTCGGCTGCGGCGGGGGGGGATTCCTCAATCGCGCGCGGGGAGAGGGCTTCGAGGTCTCCGGCTTGGACTTCAACAAGACCCGGCTGGAGGCGATCCGCGCGCAACTCGGCATAGAAACGGTTTACTACGGCTCCCTGACGGACTTCGCGCGAAGCCATCCCTCGCGGCGTTTCGACGTGATCACGCTATTCCAGGTCCTGGAACATCTCGACGATCCCGGCCTATGGCTGGACGCCGCGCATTTCCTCCTCGAGCCCGAGGGCGTCTTGTTCATCGGCGTGCCCAATCGAGAACGCACCTTCGACCCGTTCCGAGGCCCCGGCATGGAGGAGATCGATAACCCGCCCCACCACCTGACGCGCTGGTCGGCGCGGTCCCTGAAGGGGATCCTCGAGCGGCATTCCTTCCATGTGGTAGAGGTCAAGAGCCTGGAGGTGCCTTTGCCTCTTCTAGCGCTCATGCTTCGCAACGCCTTGCGCCTGGGCATCGCGACGAAAGCCTTGAAGGTGGATCAACTCCAGCATATCAAGGAAGAAGCTGGACTCTCCGCCCGCTCGCGGCAAACCGTCATCAGAGGACTGGTGACCCTCAAGGAGAGAACTCTCAATTCGCTGGCGTGGGCGATCTACCCAGTTTTTCGGCTAGCCGGCACGGCGTTCGGCTGGCAGGGAGTCGTGCTCGTGTGCGCCGCTCGCCGTAAAATCTAACGGACCGGCTCGGAACCGGGCAAGGCCGGAGGTCCCTGCGCCAGAAGCGCCCGGCGCTCTTGATCGAAGAGGGCCGAGGGATCCGGGCGGCCATAGAGCCACACATTGACGCCTCCCATCGGCGTTGGAGAGGCATGGACCTCCAAGACCGCCTTTTCCAGTCCACCCAGTTTCAGGCGGACCAGTTGCTCTCCCGCCCCCGCCGAGGACACGATCCGCAGCTCTTTCCCGCGCGCGTTCTGCAGGATCATCCAGGGCCGGATCAGGGCGACGACCGCGTCGTCCACGAGAGAAGGATTTTCCACGTGCAATAACGAGGGCGCCCGGGCGCAAGTCGACAAAGAACGGCACGCGTCGAAAGCCGCAGCCCGCATGCCGGGCAGCCGCTCCAGCAGCATTCGCCGCTCGATCGGCTCGGCTTGCTCGATGCGCTCCTTGAGGGACTGCACGTTTGCGGGGCCCGGCGCGTCCCGCAAGTCCTGGGGGATGTCGTGGCCGGCGGCCGTGGCATCGCGGACCACCGAGGCGAGTTTCCGGCGGACCTTCGAGTGGCTCTTGAGCCAGCTTCTCAATTGGAGCTCGTCCGAACGGCCTCCGGACGGCGGGGAGTAGCGCAAATCCTGGGAGGACTGCGCCCAAAGGCTCTGAGCAGCGACGAGGCAAGCGAAAGCCGCCAACAGGGGTCTTTTCATATTATATTTCTCCTCCCTGCTATTATAACCCTCGAGAGCAACAAACCGGTATCAAGGCGCCGGTTCATCCGAGCGCAACCGGGCCCGTTCCTTTTGAACCCACTCGTCCCACGCCTCGAACCGGTCCCGCGGGAAATCTTGCTTGGAGAGAACGCCCAAAACCGCGTAAGCCATATCCCGAGTCGCGGGTTGGCCGGATCGCAGGAGTCTGAGCAGGGGGGAGGCCGCGTGCAGGAGCATATAGCGCCTGTGCTCCTTTCGATCCGCGAGGGCCAGCATGACGGCCAGGGCCTTGCTTCGGTCCTCGACGGTCGGGTAGTGGAGGGCCGCCCCGAGATGCTCGACCGGCAGATAGACGTCCGGGTGATGGATCGCGATGTCCGAGTAGATCTGCATCGCGGCGGCCCGCACCTCGATATCGGGGTCGAGCAAAGCGCCCTGGAGCCGGCGCGACAGCTCGTTGCCGTCGCCGATGTAGGCAAGCGCATACGCGGCGTTGGCGCGGCGGGAAGGCGTCTTGTCCTCCGCCAGGATCCGCTCCAAGGCCTGGCGATTCGAGGGCACCATCCGGATCAAATGATCCTGGAGCTCCCGCAGCTCCTGGTTCTGATCTCCCCAGACGCAGTGGAACGCCGGGCAATCGGCGCGATCCGAGCTGATTTCGCCGCGGCGCACCAGCGCCCAGCCGGTCTCCAAGTAGCGGGACCACGTCTCCAAAAGCCGCGACGGGTCGGGATAGGACTTGCGGGGCGCCTGGCGAAACGGCATGCGCGTTTTGGCGTCGCGCGGCTCCAGCACGTCGATGGTCACATGGACGTTATTGTCGCCCTGCTTGAAATACTCCATCCAGGTCAGGCGCACCCATTCGAAACCCCAGGCCTTGCGGATCGCGACCTCGATGCGCCGCTTGAGCGCCTCGGCCTCCTTCTCGGCGGCCTTGCCCGACGGCTGGGTGCGCTTCTTGAAGTAGAGGCGGATTGGGTCGCCGAATTTGCTTTCCAGGTCCGCCGCGCCGACTCGGTCCGTGCCGTAGAGGTCGGTCCCCATGAACCGGTACGCCGCATGGGCCGGGAAAGGGAGGCTCAACGCCGAAACAACGAGCATCACCGCGATCGCGACCGGTCGTCGGAACACCATGGTGTCCTTGTAGTAAATTCCGGGCTAAAAAGAAAGAAGGACTTGCCCGGCGGGAATCCCGAATCGGCCGCCGTCGAGGCCGCAGACGGTCTCGGTCACGCCACCGGAAGAAACCGTGACGAGGATATAATGGTAGAACCGGTCCCGGACCTTGGAAGGGAAAAGCGGGGAGCCGCCCCCGCCCGACAGGACGTAGCGCACCCCCTTGTAGTCCTGCACGCCGAACCCGTGGATATGCCCCAGATAGACCCGATCGACGCGTCGGCGGGAGAGGATCTCCATGAACTCGGCCGCCCCGCGCTGAAACCCGCCGACCCCAGGCTTGACGCCCGGGAAATCGGTCCACGCCCTGAGCGGGGCCGGAGGGATGTGCGTGAAGACCACCTTGCGCAGGGACGTCCGGAGGACCCGGTCAAGCCATCGGAGCTGGCTCGGCCTCAGGTGTTTGGCGCTCGTGTCGATCGCGACGAATCGCGCGCCACCGCGATCGAAAAAATAGTTGGTCGAGCCGAAGCAGGAGCGGTACAATCTCGAATTGGATCGCAGGTGCGGATCGAGGCGGTCGTGGTTGCCGATGACCGTCAGGTAAGGCCGTCCCGGGCCGGCCTTCCGGAGCTCGCGAAAAAACCGCAGGTAATTCCTCGCGATCCCCCGGCTGACCATGTCCCCCAGCTGCATCGTGAAATCGACGGGATGGTCTTGGAGGGCCCGTATCTGGCGCGAGAAGACGCCCGGGCGGTTGAACAATTTCCGCCATATCCAGAAGCGGCCGGGCTCGACGTCTCCAAGCACCGCGAACTGGTACGGCTCGTCCGCGCGGCGCGGCGCCGCCGCGAGTTGCGTCAACTGCAGCGACGTCTTGAGCGGCGCCGACAAGCGAGACAGCTCCTCCCGCTTCGCCAGCATGTGATAGTAGAACGACCGGAAAGGCTCCAGCCGCTTCCAAATATCCAAACCGAGGCTCAAGTCCGGCGATGACGCGAGTTCCATGCTCCAGGCGCCCCGAAGGGCGCTCCTTGGAGTGTAGCGCCCCCTCCCGTTTTTGTCAATAACCATTTCCGATTTTGTATAACGGGGCAATGAGAGCTGAACTCCGGCTCCTCGGGCGCGAAAGCCTCGTTTACGGCCTTTCGACCGTGGTCGGCCGGTTTCTCAATTTTCTCCTCCTCCCGTTCTACACGCACTGGCTGACGACGGGCGAGTACGGGATCGTCGCCACGGTTTTCGCCTATTTGGCTTTTTTCAATATCTTCTACCAGTACGGAATGGACCAGGCCTATCTGCGCTTCGCGGCGGCATCGAGCCCCGACGAGCGCGCGCGGGGCTTCTCGACCGCGCAGGGCGCCCTCGCGCTGACTTCGCTTGCCTTTTCGGGCCTTCTTTTCATATTCGCCCCGCAGGCCGCGGCCTCCTGCGGGCTCCCGTCGAGCCTCGGGGACGTGCCGAGGCTCTGCGCGGGCATACTCGCCTGCGACGCCCTGGCCGTCATCCCCTTCATGGAGCTAAGACGCGCGCACCGCAGCGGGCGCTACGTCGCGATCCGCACGGCGGGCATCGCGCTCAACGTGGCGCTCAACGTCTTTTTTTTGTGGCATCGCCGGATGGGAGTGCCGGGGGTTTTCCTGGCGTCGCTTTTGTCCTCCGCGGCGACCCTGTTTCTGTTGGCCCCGATCTTGCTGCAACTGTGGAGGCCCCTCTTCCGGAAAGACATTTTTCTCCAGTTCCTCCGATTTTCCGCGCCGCTGGTCCCGTCGGGCCTCGCCTCCATGGCGGTGCAGGTGATCGACCGGCCGATCCTCAAGGCGCTCACCGACGACGCGACGGTCGGGATCTACCAGGCGAACTACCGTCTGGGCATATTCATGATGCTGGTCGTCAACATGTTCGACGCGGCCTGGCGCCCCTTCTTCATGGAGCGCGCCGGCCGCCCGGAATCCCGGAAGCTATTCGGGCGCGTCCTCACCTATTTCATGCTGGGGGGCTCCTGGATCGTCCTGGGGCTGTCGCTTTTCATCGGCGATCTGGCTCGCGTCCGCGTCCTGGGCGGCTCCATCATCCACCCGGATTTCTGGCCCGGCCTCTCGATCGTCCCGGTCGTGCTCTTGGCCTATTTATTCAACGGCGCCTACGTCAATTTCATGGTCCAAGCCACCTGGACGAAGCGCACCGACCTCTTGATTTTCGCGACGACCCTCGGCGCGGTCGTCAATATCGCCGCGAACATCCTCCTCATCCCCGCCTGCGGAATGATGGGAGCCGCCCTGGCAACCCTTTTCGCCTACGCCGCGATGGCCTTTTGCCTCTTCTGGACCGGGCAGAAACTCTACACGATCCCGTACGAATATGCGCGGCTGGCCCGCCTGGCGCTTGTCTTCACGACGATCGGGACGGGAACATGGGCGCTGCGCCGCCTGGAGCTGGGCCCGGCCCCCTGGATCGGGGTCAAGGCCGCGGCGCTCGCCGCTTATCCGGCGATCCTGTGGCTCAGCGGTTTTTTCAACGAGGAAGAGCGGCGGGCTCTAAAATCCCTCTTGTAACGGGCGCGGCGGTTCTCCCCTCGCCCTGTCCTCCGCGACCTGAGTCGCCGAGGGCGGGCGCGGCGGTTCTCCCCTCGCCCTGTCCCAGCGGGCTAGAGACCGCTGGGGCGGGCGCGGCGGGTTCCCGAACAGTCTCGAAGGCCAACCGCGCCTCCGGAGAGCGCCCCGACCCGGAAGAGGCTGTCGCATCCAAAAGCAGTTCATCGCCTTCCCGCAGCATCATGGTCCGGAACCCGTTGCGCCCTGGGACCTCGACGCGCAGGCCGTGCCGCGTCCACTCGGCTCGGCGCAGCCGCAGCACCGGCACGCCGCGCCGCGC
>JACQPI010000229.1 GCA_016207585.1 Elusimicrobiota bacterium
ATAATAAGGCCTTCCAAAATCTACGCGCATCTGGCCCCGGATTGTCTCTGGACCGCCGTTGAAAAACTGAAGTTACCCGCCCCGAATCCGCCCAAATTACACCACACTAAATCCCAACTTTTACTCAGAACACTCTACCGAGTCATCAGCGCGAATCCAGCAAACATGACAATGAGAACCCCATAACTCCAAAGGTTCGCCACCCTGCTCACCGGGAGAATTGCCTCTTTGGTGTTCTTCAACATCTTTCGAATTATAAACGCTTCCGAATGCACTGAGACAAAATAGGCTGGCATTAAATACCCTGCAGCAAGTAGCAATCCGAACAAGACGCTATTGCGAGTCCAGAAGCCCATGGCCAAGTGGCCAAGAAATGTTCCACCGATTAAGACAACAATGAATAAAGGGACCCCTAGGATCGTCGAAACCGCGTTGCCTGCCGCCACTGCCTGAAACAACTTAAAGTAAGGCAGCTCGACCAAACGTCTTCGAAAGATTTCTGTTTCTACCAAGATGATTGGAATGAGGGCCAACAAAAAGACGGGCCAGACGACTACAAGCGGAAGGAGACCCGCGTCAGCATGTGCGGCCTCTGGAATCATGCTGGCCAGAATCATAAGCAGACGGCGCTGATTTCTCTTTGTCACTCTCGCTCCTCCTCTGCGAGTCTAGCTCTTATGGCTTGCTTGTGCAAAAGGACTGCGAGTGTCGGGAACCCCGAGATGTATTATGGGGCGTGCGAGTTTTTTTCGAGATGATCGCGCGGGTCGCTGAAAATAGAGATCAAGAGCCCGCCAATGACGCCTACCGCCGACCCGATGATGGCTCCGATCGGCCCTGCAACGCTTCCTATCACGGCGCCGCCGGACCCCCACAGCATCATTTGCAGCGGGGGACCCTCGCTTAGGCCGCCCCCGACGCCCACCGAATCGTGCTCGTGCGCGCCGGTCTTCTTGTTGAAAACGGGTCGCCAGGTGATCGGCTCGGGGTTTTTCGCGGGGACGGCGCCCGAACTGACATAAATATCCGGGCTAAAATTCGGAATCCCCGCGCAGGGGCGGGCAAAGGCGGCCAGAAGAAAGACGGCGAGAGCTTTAGTCGACTGCGCCCTCATATCGGCGCACCGCCAAAATTCTAAAAGCCGCCAGTTGGATCAGGATCAACAAAGCCAGGATCGGAAATATCGAGGGGGCGAGGATAAACCCTCCTCCGAGATTGATCCCGCCATGGCGGGTTTCGTCGACGCCAACTTCCATTGGCTTGGGTCTATTGAAACCCGTGCCAAACGGGTCTAGATGTCGCGAGGAGGAGAAGCCCATTCCCACTTCTACTAGCCCTCTTTCGCCTTTGGGCGCCGAGGGGTCCCAGGCCAGGTGGACACTGATCATGCTCATAACCAGCAGGACCACTTGGAAGGTCAAGCTGAGAAGCAATGTGGCGCGGGCGGCCTCGCCGGTCACCGCGCGCTCCCGCTCATCTCCCTCGCGCAGGCCGCAGAGCCGGGCCATGGCGCGCTCGCGGCGGCTCCTGTCGAGCAGCAGGGTCAGTGGGGCGATGGGCGCCAATACAACCCAAAGGAAGGCCGCGCCGTTAAGCCAAGCTCGCCAAAGCGTCGTCGCTTCGCCGGCCCAGTGGCTCAGAGCGGAATCGGCCAGCAATAAAGGCCAGGCCCACTTAAGGTATGACATCGCCAGGATGCGAATTTTATGCGCAATTTTTCTCATAAACGCTCCTCCAGGGTGAATATTTCTTCGACAGGACGCCGAAAGAATCGACCGAGCCTGAGAGCCAGCTCGATGCTGGGCAGATAGACACCGCGCTCCAAGCAATTTATGGTCACGCGGGTTACGCCCACTTTCTGGGCTAATTCTTCCTGCGTAAGGTCCGCGCGCGCGCGCAGCTCGCGAACGCTGTTCGTAATTCTTGGGCTGCCGGGACTTGATGGCATGTATAGTCAACCTTACTTATTTGATTGTATGGTATGCTTTACATCTTGTCAAGTGGTGATGCGAAAATACCCCGTGAGACCGTCGACCGGAGTTGCGCTATTTTTCGTAGCTGATGCGATAGATGGCGTTGGCGTGGTCATCGGAAACGAGCAGGGAGCCGTCCGGCATGACCTCCAAATCGACGGGGCGCCCCCAGGCGCTGCGGCCTTGAAGCCAGCCCTCCGCGAAGACCTCGTAGGATGCGGGTTTCCCTTCTTGAAGCCGAACGACCGTCAGGCGGTAGCCCGCTTTCTTGCTGCGGTTCCAGGAGCCGTGTTCCGCGATGAAAATCTGGCCGCGATATTTTTCGGGAAACATCGTTCCCGTATAGAAACGTATACCCAGCGCCGCCGCGTGCGGGGCCAGCTCCTGGGCGGGTGGCGTGAAGCGGGAACAGGGGTATTCCTTTCCGTATTTCGGATCGCTTATGCCTTTGCCGTGGCAATGGGGAAACCCGAAGTCCATGCCCGGTTTCGGCGCGTGATTGAGCTCGTCCGGCGGGGCGTCGTCTCCCAGCCAGTCCCTTCCATTGTCGGTGAACCATAGCTCCTGCGTGCGTGGGTCCCAGTCGAAACCGACGCTGTTGCGTACCCCGCGGGCGAATATCTCGAATCCGCTGCCGTCGGGGTTTAGGCGCGCGATGGAGGCAAACCGCGGGTCGGCCTCCTTGCAGACGTTGCACGGCGCTCCGACCGGGACGTAGAGGCGGCCGTCCGGCCCGAGTCGGATGAATTTCCACCCGTGCGCCGTTTCCTGGGGCAGACCGTCGAAGACGACGACCGGGTCGGGCGGGGACTCCAAAAGCGGGAGGATATGGTCGTATCGCAGGATACGGTTTACCTCGGCCACGTAAAGGCTTCCCTCTCGATACGCGACGCCGTTGGGCATCTGGAGATCCCAGGCGATTTGGAAGATTTCCCCGACGCGGGCGCGCGAGGGGTCTTCGATGATCGCATAGACGGCGCCGGCGCGGCGCGTGCCCACGAATAGAACGCCGGGCGGCCCCTGCGCCAGCGAGCGGGCGTCTTCGACCCCGGAGGCATAAAGGCTGATCTTAAATCCGGGCGGCAGCTTGATTTTTTCCAGTGGGAGGGTCCGAGCCTCCGCGCCGGCGCAGAGCCATAGAAGCGAGGGCACAAGGGATCCACGAAAAATATTTTTGCTCGTCATCGCTTTGTTTTTTTCTTCAAGAGCCCGATGCGCGCGTTCGCCTCCTTGATGCGGGCGCGCGGGATGGCGCCTTTTTCGACTGCGGCCTTGACGGCTGAGATCAGCGGTCCCACGAGGTCCTGGTCGTCGTCGTCGGTGCCGTTCGAAACGAGCAGCATGTCCGCTCCGGCTTGAACGGCGAGCACGGCGGCTTGGTCGAGACTGTAGCGGTGCAGGATAGCCGCCATGTGGAGGTCCTCGGTCAGGACGACTCCTCGAAATTTAAGGCGGTTGCGCAAAATCCCTTGAATCGTGGCGCGCGACAGCGACGCCGGGTATCGCGGGTCGATGTTGCGGTTGAGCAGGTGCCCCGGCATCACGGCGTCGAGCAGGCCTTGACCGACGAGTCGTTGGTATGGCAGGAGCTCCACTTGAAGTTGCGCCAGGTTGGTCACGTCCACCGGGCGCGTGTGGGAATCCTCCCAGGAAGAGCCGTGCCCCGGGAAATGCTTGGCGGCGTTGAGAATGCCGGACTCGTTCATACCTCGGATATAGGCCTGCGCGTGCGCGGCGACCTTCCCCGGATCGGAGGAAAAGGAGCGTCCATAACGGGCGATGATGGGGTTGTCGCTGTTGAGGTTGACGTCCAAGACGGGAGCGAGGTTCCACTGGATTCCCATGGATTTGAGCAGCTTCCCGATCTTGCGGCCTTCCTTCCGGGTTTTTGCCGGACTTCCTGATCGCCCCAGGGCGGCGTGACCCGATATTTTTGGGAAACCGTATTGCGGCTTCAAGCGATTGATCCCTCCGCCCTCCATGTCGACGGCGAGGAGCATGGGGCCGGATCCGCAGCGAGCGGCCAGGCGATGGATGTCCCGGGTCAGCCGGGCCAGCTGCCGAGGGGACTCGATGTTTCGTTTTCGACGCCCCATGGGATGGTAGTCGAAAAGGATGAGCGCGCCCACCCGTTTGCGGCAGATGAGGTCGTGAAATCGGTCGTCGGATTTTACGCTGGAACCGACGACCCCGACCATGAGCATTTGCCCGATCTGACGGTCGAGCAGGCTCTCGGCCGCGGCGCGCGGGCCCGTCGTTATCAGCAACAGGATAAAAAGTTTTGTCATACGCTGAATAGGACTATGGAGTCGGCGGCCCGGCTGAGGCGGTAGCCAGGAACTTGAGACCATCGAGACGCGCGATGCTCCAATCTTCCTGAGAAAACACGAAAAGGCCGCCGTCCCACGCGGCGATGAGGGGTCGCGCCGCCTTGAGAATCCGCAGGGCCCCCTTGGGGCCGACGAATCCGACTTCCGATGCGGTTGCGTAAAAAAGTCCGACTTCCGGATCGAAGGCCAAGCTGGAGATGTCTTCCCGTGGATGAGCAAAGACGCTCTCGGCCTTTCTGGCGCCTTGCTGGAGTTTCAGGATGGAACGGCCGACGGCCGTGTAGGTGGTCTTTCCGTCGCCCGCGGCAGCGGCCACGGGCTCGGAGGCCTCAAGCAGGAGTTCCAAACGTCCGCGAGATCCTTTCGCGGATCGGCCGCGCAGCAGATAGAGGGACCCTCCTACGTTTCCCTTTGCCCTAGAGGCGACATACAAGATTCCGCGCGTGCCGGGGAAGAGCCGGCTTCCCGGTCCTGGAAGTCTCCGCAACGGCTTGAGCGGGAGCGCGAGCCGTCCGTCCTTATCGCCTCGCAGCATGAGAACGGCGGGAAGCACCGAAAGGTGACCTTCCGAGCTCACGAGGGGAGACAAGGTCCCGGTGAAAGCGATGTCGTCGATGGGGGCCACCATCCGGACGCTCGACGCCTCGGTCGGGCAAACAAGCTCCTCTCCATCGTGCGCGATCCAGGGTCGGCCCCTGCCATCCACCCCGAAACGGACGTCGGTCCAGGCGGCGCTGCGCACCGTCGCCGGCGTCGCCGCCGGCATGAGCCACCTCGTGGAGAGCCCCGAGATGTCCAGGGCTTGGGCGGACCAGGGAAGCAATAGCGTCAGGATTGCGGCCGTCATTGCCACTCCCTCTCCGTCTCGAGGCTGCCTCCAGAGAGTTCCACGACGGTGCGGGAAAGGGCCTTTCCAGGCTGGCTTGCCTTATCCTTTGCCCAGTCGCGCAGCCTCTCCCACGTCGTCTTGTTTGGATCCGGCGCGGGCTTGTCATCGTAGAATCTCCGCCAGGGTCCCGTGGCCTCCTCCGCTTCCGGAGCCAACCCGCGGTAGCGCGTCAGATCCCCCGGGCCGAGCCGAATGGCGCGTGCGGCGTCCGAGCCTAAGGGGCGCTCCCTGTCGGCGACGATCCGAACGTACTCTCTCTTCTCATCCTCGCTCAAAGCTCTGTAGCGCGTCGACCTCTCCCACTGCAGGTCATAGAGACGCTGCACCTCTTTGCCGGTGAGGCGCGGTCCCTTGGCCTGTAGCCCCTCGACTCCGGCGCTCAGACGCAGGGCGTCGCCCAGCGGACCCTCCGGAAACGCCGCCTTGGCCCAGGGGTCGGAAATGTCGGGGGAATCGGCGCCGTCCGTCCCGGACGGAGAGGGCGGGGAGTTTTTGAAATCCGGCAGTTTGGACAGGTCGGGCGGCGGTTTGCCCTTCATACGGGCGGTCGCTTGAGCCTTGTACGCCTCGAACTCTTGGCGGCGTCTTTCCGCTTTTTGTTTCTCTGCGAGTTGACGTTGCATCTCCGATATCCTGCGCCGCTCCACCTCCATGGGGTCGTCCGGCTCGGGATACTGCGAGGAGGCGGAGGATTTTTGTCGTTGCATTTGCCGTACGGCCTGGAACGTCATCTGCATGAACACCTGAAGCATGGCGGCTTCGGCTCCGTAACCGGAGTCCGAAGCGCTTGCGGGACCGCTCTTCCCATGGCCGGCGCGCTCCAACCTGAGACGGCAGCATTCTTCATCGCAGCCGCAACCGGCGTAGCCATCCGCGCAGAAGCCTTGATAGCAGACCGGAGTTACGTCGGGCTGGGCTAGGGCCGGGAAACAAAGGGCCGCGGCGACGAGAAATGGCGACGTGTTCATTTCGCAGCTTCCAGGGCATAGATGCGGCGGCGGACTTCTTCCGCGTCCGAGGCCTCCGGAGCGGCTAAAAGATAGCGCCGCAGGCTTTGGGCTGCCGCCGCCTTGATTCCGGCGGCCTCCTGCAGGACCGACAGATTGAAGTAGCCCTGCGCCCACCAGGGAGCCGTCTCCAACGCCCTCTGCGCTTCGGCCACGGCAGCGTGCATATTGCCGAAAGAATCAGCCTGGCGTAACATCGTCTGAGCTCGTACCATGCGGCGCTCGGCCTCCTCGGGCACGGCCGGCAAGGATTTCATATCAGACACAAGCTTGAGGTATTTCTCCCGTACGCGATCGTCCAATCCTTCATTGTAATAAGTGGCCTTGAGCGCAACCCCGTAATGGGCGAAGGCCCTTGAAACGTCGCCGGACTCCAGCGTGCGGTCGCCCTCCAGCTCCGCCGCCAGGGCTTTTTGTTTACGCGCGGGATACTCCAGGATGAGGGGGGAATCCCACAGCCTGCGCTCAAGATTCATAAATTTTTCGGCAAAAAATTTGTCGAAGGCTTCCTGGAGTTTTTCGTTACAGATATGCCAGTCAGGCATTTTCAACTCCGATTTGATTTCGGCTACGAGGTCGGATTGAGAAAAGCTCGGAGGGCCTCTGGGGTCCCGGAATAGGAGCGAATAGGAGAATCCGTCATTGATCGGGCGCCCATCCGCCGCTTGCATTATGGTGATGGGAACGGCGCTGGCATGCGAGCGAAGGACTACTAGATAATCCGCCTGGCCGGCTTGCGACTCCTGCGTTATCGGACGGACCTCGGAGAAAACCCTCTGCAGGACCTCCAGGACCCAATTGTATAGATCGGGCCGCAGTCTCACCTCGGTGGTGGCGGTGCATCCGCCCCAATGCAGGAGCGTCTCCACTTGTTCCGTGGGGTTCTGGAGCAACGCAACCTTGATCGGCGCTCGCGGGGCGGCGACCCGGATCGGCGGGAACACGGGATGCAGAGAGATCCTTTGGAAATGGCAACCGGTGAGAAGGAGGCAGGCAAAGGAAGGCCATATCCCGGTGCGTCTCATTTTGACATCCTAAACCATTGGGACATTCCTGGCAACAGTCCGCAGTCGGCTCACTTTCTTTCCCACCGTATGAATCCGATCAGCGGGTCACGATATAATAAACGACGTATGCCCAGGAAAAAACGCCATGAAGGATGGCCCATAGGATGGATTTGTGCAAGCTCCACGAGATGCATATCGCCAGCGCCGATCCGAAGCTGATCCCGTGTTTGATGTTGTTTCCCATCTATTTCCCTTTCTTAAAGCTCCAGCGCAAAGAGACGACTTTTATCCCGTCGCGCCGCATGGGCAGAAAAACGGCGAGCGCCATCAGCGCTAAGCCCAAAACAATTAAGGGGATGCCGATGAAGGCCCCGACGATCGTGAGGGTAAAAACAATGCCCAGCAATAACGCGCCTGCCCCCGTCGCGAAAAACACGGCGCCGAGCGCCGTCCTGAGCAGAAACCGTTTCCAGATCGGCAAAGGCGGCGGCTCGAGGCCGACGATCTCTGGATCCAGTACCTCGGGTTCTTCCACGCATTCGGCGGGCAGCCTTTCCACTCGGTAAAGTGTAGCGTTTTTGGTCGCGGGGGTCACTTGCGATAAGTGTATAATCCTTTGAAAATGCGAAAAACGGCGTCTCGTCCAGGGCCGGCGCGACCTGGGGCGACGCGATCATCCTGGGGAAACAACCACCAGGCGCCAGCGGGTTTGGCGCGAGTGGCGGAGCGTTTTCGCTTTCCCGGGAGGCTCGTTGCGGTGCAACCCATGGGGACCGGCAACGTCAACGATACCTATCTCGTCGTGTTTCGAACGCCATTTTCCGAGGAACGCGGGATTCTTCAGAGGATCAACCAGCGCGTCTTCAAGAAGCCGGAATGGATCCTCGAAAACATGCGTGTCGTTACGAAGCACGTTCACCGCCGGCTCGAGCGCGAGGCGGACGCGGCGGACCGGATATGGCAGCTGCCGCGACTCATTCCGACCAAGGAGGGACGCAGCTGTCACGTCGATGAGAATGGGGAGTGGTGGCGCTCGATGACGGTGATCGCCTCGGCGGCGTCCTATGACCGCGTTCAGGGACCGGAACATGCGATGGAGGTGGGAGGGGTGCTGGGGCAGTTCCACCGCCTGGTGTCGGATCTGTCTCCCGCGCGTCTTCGGGACACGCTGCCGGGTTTTCACGTCACCCCGAGATACCTCGATACCTATGACAAGATGCTTGAAAAATCGGCCGCGCGCAAGCGCCTGGACTCTTGCGCCGAAGCCAAGCGCGCCGCTCGCTTCATCGGGGAACGGCGAACCTTGGCCGGCGTTTTGGAGGGCGCTTTGCGCCGGGGAGAGCTGCGTCTGCGGACGATCCACGGCGACCCGAAGGTCAACAACGTCATGATCGACGACCTGACCGATAAAGGGACTAGCATCGTGGACTTGGATACCGTCAAGCCCGGGCTCATCCACTACGACTTCGGCGACGCGCTGCGCTCCGTCTGCAATCCGGCCGGCGAGGAGACGCAGAATCTGGGAGACGTACGATTCGATACGCGGTTATGCGAGGCTTTCGTAAGGGGCTATATGCCGCGGGCGCGCGAATTCCTGGCCGCCGCGGACCGGAAATATCTTTATGACTGCGTCCGCCTGATCGCTTTCGAGCTGGGGCTGCGCTTCTTCCAGGATTATCTGGCGGGAGACGTTTATTTCAAGGTTCGCTATCCGGGCCACAACCTGCAGCGCGCGCGGGTGCAGTTTCGCCTGTGCGAGTCGATCGAGGCCCGCGAAGCGGCGATCCGCAAGGTGTTGAACTTCGGTTGAGAAGCTGGGATGAGCATAAGGGTTTGTGTCAAAAGCCCCAAGCAATGGGTTCATTGCACGTTTGCTGTCGCGGGCCGCGCGCTTCTGGCCTTTAGAAGGAAATCACAGGTCTTCTGAAGCGGTTCGCGACGCCAGAACCGTTTCAGCGGGAACTCGGTATTGGGTCGGTCATCCGTCACCGCTGGATATCTCTGGGCGAAGCCGCGGATCTCGTCTTCTGTCAGGATGAATCCGCCGAGCAGGAACTCTTCGGGCCGAATATCTGGCTCGTAGATGAGATGTATCGCCAGTACCAGGAGAATCCCAAGTCGGTCGGGGAGTCGTGGCAGGAGTTCTTCGAGGAC
>JACQPI010000227.1 GCA_016207585.1 Elusimicrobiota bacterium
AGACATAACTGCGAATCTGGTTTCCCCAGGCGATATCCCCTTTCTCGCTGTAATGTTTTTCAATCGCGGAACTCTTCTTGTCGAGCTAGATCTGGTAGAGCTTCGCCTTGAGCATCTTCATGCAATTAATTCGATTCTGGAGCTGGGAGCGCTCCGTCTGGCAGGCGACGACGATGCCGGTCGGAATGTGAGTCAGCCGGACCGCGGTCTCGACCTTGTTGACGTTTTGGCCACCATGCCCCCCGGCGCGGAACGTATCCAGCTTGACGTCCGCGTCGGAAATCTGGATGTCGATTTCTTCCTCGATGTCCGGCAGGACGTCGCAGGAGGAGAAAGAGGTATGGCGGCGCTTATTGGAATCGAAGGGTGAGATGCGCACCAGCCGATGCACCCCGTTTTCGCTCTTGAGGTGCCCGTACGCGTTGAGCCCGCGCACGAAAACGGTCGCGCTCTTGAGGCCGGCCTCCTCCCCCTTGAGCATGTCGGTCACGATGAATTGGAACCCTTTCCGCTCGGCCCACCGGGCGTACATGCGAAACAGCATCTCGGCCCAGTCGCAGGCCTCGGTCCCCCCCGCTCCGGCATGAATGCTGAGGATGGCGTCGTCTTTGTCGAACTCGCCGCCGAGCTTGACTCGCATGTCCATATCGAGGATCGCCCTTTCCTCCTCGGTCAACCCCCGCTGGACCTCTCGCAGCTCCTCCATGCTGTCCGCCTCCCTTGCCAGGTCCAAGTGAGCCTCCAGATCTTCTAGGGAACACCGGAGGCGTTCGAAATCGGCCACGGTTCTGCGCAACTCGTTGAGCTCCTTGGATTTCGCCTTCGCCTTCGTCGAGTCGGCCCAGAACGAAGGATCGTTCGCTTCCGATTCGCGAGCCGTAATATCCCTCCGCTTTCCGGGAACATCAAGGAGCTTCCCGATACGATCCAACAGAAACCCAGCCTGATCGAGCCGGTCCTTCACCTCTTTAAACGTAGGATCCATTCAATCTCCAAGCCTAAAAACAACCGCCTGCTTGACCTTTACCGCCGTCGGCACCGATCGAACCAAAGCCGGCTCGAAGATCATGCGTCGAGCGACCGTCCCGGCCGTCTCGTCGAAGGCCTCTCCGGCCGACTCCAACACTTCGACGCCGCGGACTCGGCCGTCCTCGCCGACGTGGATCGCCACCAGCACCTGTCCTTCCCGGCCGGCGCGGCGTTCTCTTTCCGGGTAAAGACGTTTTAGGCTGGCGCGAATCTCCTGAACATTGATCAATCTGGGAGGCCGGTTGACGATCGCTTCTCCGGTTCCCGTGCCGCCGCCGGAGCCCCCCAGCCCGCCTTCCCCGCCGGGACCGGCGCCGTCCGGCCTGGCCCCCACCGAAACCGGAGGCGGAGCCGGAGGCGCCAGGACGGGCTTCTCCAATGTCCGGGTCTTCGGTCCAGGCAAAATCCATGGTTTTTCCTGAACCGGCGGAGCCGCAACGGCATCGGGAGCCAAGAGGCCGTCGCTCGGAGCGGCCGGCCGTTTGGGCCCAGCTCTCCCGGGAGTCGGTTTAGGGGCGGGGGCCGGCGCGCCCTTGGCCGCGCCCGGAGCGCGCGTGTCCCACGGCATCCTCGGCTTGAACGGCGCGCGCAGGTCCACCTCGATCACGGGCATGGGAAGTCCCGGGCGAAACCATTTGCGGCATTGGGCGGCTCCCCACACAAGCAGATGCAAGCCCGCCGAGACGGCCACGGCCTTCTCGAAGAGCGGGTCTCGATGATCCCAATAGGCCCTCATCGCCTCCTAACCTCCAGCCCTACCCTCCGGACACCCGCCGCCCGGATATCGTCGAGGAGCTTCACGATGTCCCCGTAGGAAACGTTCTCATCGGCCGCGACCGCGACATGCGTCGCCGGCTCGCGCGCCGTCAAAATGGAGAGCTCGTGCAGGAGATCGGCCGGCGTGAGCGCCTTGCCGTCCAGGGAAACCTCCCGCTTCGCGTTCATCTCCACGCGCAAGGTCTCGGTGGCGATGCGCTCGCTCTTGGCCGCTTTGGGGATATTGACCTTCAGGGCTCGCCGGTGCAGAAGCGGGGCGGTCGCCATGAATATGATGAGAAGGACCAGTATGACGTCGACCAGCGGGGTCACGTTGATTCCGGTGATGGGCCCGTCGCCGTTGGGGGCGGTCTGCATGGGCGGGTCGCGTCAGGCCTGCTGGGACTTGACCCGGGCCAAGAGCAGGCGGCCTAACGCCTCGACGCCGCCCATGAGTTCTTTGACCCGATTCTGGTAATAATTGTACGCGATGACGGATGGAATCGCCACGAAGAGCCCCACGGCGGTAGCGATAAGGGCCTCGGAAAGCCCGCGCATGACGACCTCGGGCCCTCCCTCGCTGGCGGAGAGATCGTGGAAGGCCTTGATGACGCCCAGCACGGTTCCGAAAAGCCCAACGAACGGGGCGTTGTTCCCTAGCGTTCCCAGGATCAGAAGCCGTTTCTCGACAGCGCCGCGCTCGAGGATGCCGGCGGCGGCGAGGTGCTCTTCCATCGCCCCGGCGCCCGCGCGCGCCTGGGAAAGCCCCGCCTGAAGGATGCGCGCCGCCACGCCCGGAGCCCTCTGCGCTTCCTTGACCGCGGCATCCCATTCCCTCGCTTGAATGCGCGGCGGCAGCGCCCGGCGAAGCTGGCCCAATGTGAGCATCTCCCGCCGGATCACGATCCAGCGTTCGATGATCACCGCGACCGCCAGCACCGACCCCGACAACAGAAGGTAGATGACCCAGTCACCGCCGGCGAGCGCAAAATCCTTGAGCGATTGGAGGATCACGGATTTTTCGGTTTGGCCTTCAACCTGAATAGCCGCAGCAAGGCCCCGGCCATCTCGGAGCGGACGAAACTATTGGTTTCCCGGTTGAGATCGAAAAGGATTTGGTCGAAGTCGTCGACCGTTCCGAACTCGCCGATATAGCGGATCGCCATGGCGCGTACCATCCAATCGGAATGGTTCCTGTAGCGGATCAACACGTCGCGGCCGCTGTCGTCGCCCATGCGCAGGAGAAGCGAGGCCGCGTACACCTGGACCGGGACCGATCCGTCCAGCCGCGCGACATTGGCGATGTCGCTCGCCGCCTCGGGCCGGCCCCAGATATGCAGGGCCTCCAGCGCCCCGAAACGCACCGTGATGTCCTGGCTCAGGAGCGCCTCCTGGAACAACCCGCGGTCCGCCGGGTTCTTATCGTAGGCCAGGGCGACCATCGCGGCGGCCCGGACCTGCGGGTTCGTGCCCCGGCGCGCCACGTCGATGATCTTGTTGCGCAAAACTAGGTCCGCCGTGCCGGCCAAGCCTTCCGTCAGCAAAAAGCCGAGCTCCGTATAGCGCGTCTTGAGCTGGAAGCCGATCGGGCTCGACAGGGTATTGAGCGTCTTGACCGATGGATCGAGGAAATCCTCCTCCTTGGGCCGCGCGTTCGCCTTCTCCTCCAACAGCCGCAGGAGGTGGGCGTTGATCCGGCCGTCGATGGAGAGCGTCGGCGGGATCTTCAGGCGCGGAGCGGTGATGACGAGGGGCTCCAGCTCGACGTAGAGGCTCGGGGCCCCTCCCTGGGACCAAACCGGCACCGCGGCCAGGAAAACCGCCAGCCCGATGCCGACCCCTTGCCCCGTCTTGAACTTGGTCATGGTTTCTTTTTCGGGAACAACTTCAGCGCCCCGATGGCGCACTCGGCTAGGACGAAATCGTTATTTTGTTCCAACGTCATCCGGTTGAGCAGGCGGTCGTAATCTTCGCCCGTTCCCAGGTCGCCCAAATATCGCGCCGCCATGCCGCGCGCCAGCCAATCGCCGCTGTCGAGCTCCGCCCGAAGCACCGCGAGCCCCTTCGGATCGCCGCGACGGAACAACGCCTGGCCGGCGTAGATGCGGATGACGGGAGAAAAATCCTGCCGGACCGTGCGCAGGAAGAGGTCCTTGGCCGGGGGCAGGTTCCATAGCTCGAGCGCCTCGAGCGCGGCGAAACGCACCTCGGCCGACGGGTTGTCCAGCGCCTCCCGGAATATCCCCCCGTGCTCCGGTTCCTTTCGGGTCGCCAAGGCGATCAGCGCGATCGCCCGGATTTCCTCGCTGCGCTCCCAGCGGGCCAATTCGATCAGTTGGCTTTTCAAGCGCGGGTCATCGGTAACCGACAGCGCCTGGGCCAAGGAAACGCCCAGGTGGATGTAGCGGTTGCGCAAGTGAAAGCCCGCCGGCGTGCCGAGGGTCAAAATATCCTTCAGGGTGGTATCGGTGAAATCGGACTCGGCGGGACGGGTCTTGTCCTTGGACTCCAAGAGCTGCAGGAGCGTCGTGACGATCTGCGGGTCGTGCTCCATGCTGGGACCCCTGGAACCGCCGGCCTTTTTCGGGGCGCTAACCGGTGTGTTGCTCCCCTGAGCTCCAGCCCCCGCAGAGGCCGGGGACTGTGCCACGCCGTGGCAGGCGCAGGCCAACAATCCCCACGCCGCGACCGCGGGAAACCGCAGCCAAAGGGCGGCGCGAACGGCCCGTCGTGGAATCATCCTGAAATCATTGTAGATTTATCCGCTCGAATAGACAAGTCAAGCGAAATCGGACATAATCCTTTCCAGGCCGCCCCCTCAGTTCGAAATCTAATGTGGCTCCTGGACAGTAAAAAGAACCCAAACAGGAGGAAACAGGTCCTCGTCATAGACGACGATCCCGGGGAGCGGATGATGTTGAAAGAATTTTTTGAGCTCGAAGGCTACGAGGTTCTGCAAGCGAGCGACGGCGTCATCGCCGCGGGAGCGGCCGCCGAATACCTTCCGGACTTGATCACGATGGATATGCGCATGCCGGGGACTCCCGGGCTTGAGGCGGTCCGCGCGATACGCTCCAACCCCAAAACAAAGCACATACCGATTCTCATGTGCACCGGCGAGAACAAGGTCGAGGATATCGATGAAAGCCTGCGGGCCGGCGCCGACGATTAT
>JACQPI010000214.1 GCA_016207585.1 Elusimicrobiota bacterium
ACCTCCAGGGTCACCTTGTCGGCCGGATAAACCACCAGTATATCTCCGTCGCGAAGCGCTTCCACGATCAGATAACCGATGACCGCTTCTCCCTTTATTGGTGGTTTGCCGGGGTCCGGCACGGTTGACTTCTTCGGGAGCTTCCGGACGATTTCCACCTGATACGACGTCCCCAGCACGCGCGTCGGGTGGGGACCCGAGATGGCTCTCGCGTCCTGGACGGCTAAAACGATCCGTTGGGAGACAAAATCCTCGGCCGAGATGCCGTAGCGAACAGCCAACGTCTGGAAGAGCGCGTCGGGATGCCGCGTGATCGCGCTTCCCAACGACAGCCGCTCCTCATGGTTTACCGCTTTGAAGCTGAGGCGGGAGAGAAGAAGGCTTGCGATGTCCTTGGGAGACTCTACCGAGGAGTCACGGTCCGCCGAGGAGCCTTTGCCGGAGGGGATCGCATCTCCCGAGTCGCCGCCTTTGGAATCGGCGAAGGCGAGGTGTCCCGCCCGGCGCGCAGCGGAGTTGTCGAACGCTGCGCTCATCGCCGCCCCAACCTGGAGCGCGCCGCGGGCGGCCGCCGCGCCGGAGTCGCTCTGGGCCCGATGTATACCGAGGACCGTTGCGTCCAAGAGGTTCAGGCTGGACCGGCCGGAAGCCGCATCGGACGGAGCCACAGGCGACAGGTCCCGTGGGGCCGTGGTGGGGCCGCTATAATGAGGAAAGGCGCTTCCTGGAACGGCGAGAGCCGTCCTGGTCCGCAAGCCTGCGGGGAGACCCCGTCCTAAGGCCGCTTGGGAAGGGTTCTGTGCCTCGGAGCCGAGGCCCGGATTTAGACCGAATTTCATCTGCGTTCCCGGAAGCTGGAGCTTGATCTGCGCAACGGCCGCGACCGATTTTGCGACGGCGCCGCGGGTAGAGGCGGGGGAGCCGGGACCGAACTGCTGGCCGAAGGCGGTCAAGTTTCCGGAAAGCATTGCGGCGGATACGCAGAGCCGGAGAACGATTTGTGTTTTCTTGAGTTTCATGGGAGCCTCGCTCGGGAACTGGATTCCGACGCGCTTATGGTCCCATAAAACGCCCTAAGTGAACTTGAGCCTAGGGGGACGTCCAGCCCGAACATTGGGCCTATGGATTTTCAGGCCCTAAGTCCCGTATTCTTGGGCGCACGAAGACCTGGGCGCGCGCGTATCGCTCTCGCCGTGGCGTCCGCCCCCTTCCAGTCCCGATAAAATCAGTGGATAGGTTCTCCGACCACCTCGGCTTTGAGGCGCAGGCGGACGGCCGCGCCGTGTTGTCGTCGGTCGGCGGTTAGAAACAGGTCGCAAGGGGATTCGAGGGCGGCGGCAATATGGAGGGCATCCAGCGTTTTGAGAGGCGTTCTCTCCAGGCATGAAATCGTTCGGCCTAATACAGAGGGCGTCAATCCCACGACGCTTGCCTGCTCCATGTCGGCGGCCAGACGACGCTTGAGAAGCCGATATTGCGACCGGGAAATTTTTCGTTCGCGCTTTAGCCGGTTGAATCCTGAGATGAGTACCGGCACGCAAAGGACGCTGAGGAAAACATCTTGCGCTTCCCGACATCGGGAGAGAACCGTCTCCGTGCCCGGCTCCTGGATGTATCGCTTCGCCAAAGCGGAGGAGTCGAGAAAAAGCCTCATGAACGGGTCTCGGCGCGTTCGGTTCGGATCGCTTGGCTGAGGGACGCTCCGGAGAGCTTCAGTGGCTGTGCCCGCCGCCACCTGGCCAAGCCCCGCTCTCCCACCGGCATCAGAAGAGCGACCGGCTTGCCGTGCCGAAACACCTCCAGCATCTCACCGCGCTCTACAGCATCGAAATATTTCTTGGCCCGGTGACGCAGCTCGGTAAATGTCACGGTCTTCATGTGCCCTCCATTGGACTCGCGCCGTTCGCGGACAAGGTAATTATAATGTACATAACAAGGTCATGTCAATGGGGTATTACCTTCTATATCCGAACCAGTAACGAAACCCGACCAAATAGCTCATGGACTCGACGGGGCTCAGGGTAAACCGACGCCGGCTGAGTTGGAGGGAATCGAAGCGCGCCTCGAAGGAGAGGCTGATATTTTTCATGACGAAGCCCTCCAGGCCGGCCGCGCCGGAGGCGGACATCCCCCGCGAGGATGCCTCTTGTCTTGAGCGTGTTTCCGCGGGGTTGACCGGAGGGACCCAGTCGGCCTTGGCTGAGAATTCATGAAGGCCGACCGCGCCCAGCAGATAGGGAGTCCATGGCCGGTCCGAGACCAAGTTGACACGCGCGAGAGCCGAAATCTGGAGCACATCGGCCTGGAGGCCAAGTTCCGTCGCCGGGGGGATCGGCAGCAGAAGCTGGGTGTTTTCCCCCTGGACGCGCCTGGCGAACTTGGAATAGCCGAAATCGAATCCCCAGGCGATCCAGTCCAACGCGAAATGGAGAAACTGGATACGCGCCGCGCGGCCGTTGCGCACGCCTTTGTCGAAGCGGTTCGTTTCCAGCGGACTTGCGGCACCCAATTGGATGGCCAGAGAGTTTGCGCCGGCCTCGAAGGTTGGAAGCTGGGCGACTGCCGCTCTCGGGGCGCGGCATTGCACGGCCATAAGAAGGCCGAATAATGCGATCGCGAAGTGATCGCGAGACAGGCGCCGCGCGCAAGATCGGAGGGATGGGAACGGCACGGGAGATTCTACGCGAGGTTGCGCAGCGCCGCCTCGACGATGTGGCTCGCCGAGAGGCCGTACTTGGCGTAGAGCTCCTCGGTCGTGCCCGATTCGGCGAAGTCGCTTAAGCCCAGGCGCACCAGCGGCGTCGCCTGGCCGGCCGCCGCAAGGGCTTCCGCGACGGCCGAGCCGAGCCCGCCCGCCAGGTTATGGTCCTCGACCGTGACGAGGCGCTGGGACGCCCGCGCGGCGCGGACGACCCCTTCGGCGTCGATGGGGTGGAGGGTGTGGACGTTGAAAACCCGGGCGAGAAAGCCGCGCGACTGGAGGTCCTTGGCCGCCTCGAGCGCGTTGGAGACCACCCCGCCCGTGGCCAGGATCGCGGCCTGGCGGCGCGGCTTGCCGTTGGGCGGGGCGAACGCGAGGGAGGGCAAGTCCGGTTCGGCCTCCGGGTCTTTCGGCCAAAGAGGATCGAGCTTGCCGAATTCGAAACGGTAGCCCGGCTCGTGGATCTCGGGGACGTTCTGGCGCGTCAAGCGCAGGTACACCGGGCCGTCGTGGCGGACCATCCACTCCACCGCCTGGCGGGTCTCGGCGCGGTCGGCCGGCTGGAGCACCGTCATGCCGGGCAGGGCCCGCATCGCGGCGACGTCCTCCAGCGCCATCTGGCTCGGGCCGTCGTCGCCGATGCCGATGCCGGCGTGCGTGCCCACGAGCTTCACGTTCGTCCGGTTGTAGGCCACGCAGACGCGGATCGTCTCCAGGCGCCCGGTCAGGAAGCAGGCGAAGGAGGTCGCGACCGGTATCTTGCCCCCCAACGCCAAGCCCGCGGCGGCGCCGATCATGTTCTGCTCCGCGATGCCTAACTCAAAGCGTCTTTCCGGAAACTTCTTCATGAAGGCGGTCGTGCGGGTGGAGCCGCCCAAGTCGGCGTCCAAGACGACCAGGCGGGGCTCGGCGGCTCCCAACTCCGCCAGCTTTTCGCCGAAGGCGTCGCGGGTCGCGCCGGTCGTCGCGGAGGCCATTTACCGTCGTCCTCCTTCGATCTCGGCCACCGCCTTGTCCGCCTGCTCCTTGTTGGGGGCCTTGCCGTGCCAGGCGGTCTGGAGCTCCATAAACGAGACTCCCTTGCCCTTGATCGTGCGCAGGATGATCGCTTTCGGACGGTCCGTGACCTTGCGGGCGGCCGCCAGGGCGCGGTCGATCGCGTCCAAATCGTGGCCGTCGATCTCTTGCGTGTGCCAATTGAAGGCGGCGAGTTTGTCTTTGAGGGGTGCCAGGTCCATCTGATCCTTGGTCAGCCCTTCCTGCTGGACCTGGTTGTAATCGACGATCCAAGTCAGGTTGCCGAGCTTGAATTTGGGAGCCGCCATCGCGGCTTCCCAGATTTGACCTTCCTGGATCTCGCCGTCGCCCGTCATGCAGAAAACCTGCCATGGGGCTCGGTCGAGCTTGGCCGACAGCGCCAGGCCCAGCGCGATGGAGAGGCCCTGGCCCAGCGAGCCGGTGTTCGCCTCGATCAGCGGCAGCCGGCGGCGGTCGGGATGGCCCTGCAGCCGGGAGCCGAACTTGCGCAAGGTCCTGAGTTCCTCGACCGGAAGAAATCCCTTGTGGGCCAGTACGCAGTAGAGCGCGGGGACGCAGTGGCCCTTGGAGAGGATGAAGCGGTCTCGGTTGGGATCGGACGGATTTTTCGGGTCGACGTTCAGGTAATCGCGGAAGTAGAGCACCGTCAGGAAATCGATCGCGGAAAGGGAGCCTCCCGGATGGCCCGAGCCGGCCGCCTCGATCATGCGGAGTATCTCGACGCGAAAGGCGCGCGTCAACCGGCGCAGAGAGTCGAGCGTCGGAGCTTCGGTCGCGGCGGCGGGCATGGTTTCTATCCTAACGTCCTTAGGGCGTCAACCATTCCCTGCGCAAGATGCTCGGTCACGTGAGGATTGTACAAAAATGATACAATCGCGTTCCAGCGTGTGAAAGTCAAAACGTACATCAACCTGGTCCGGCGCTCGGCCCGCGCCATACGGTCTTGCTCGCCGGGCTTCTCTCCCAGGGCGGCAATCGTGCTCGGCAGCGGCCTGTCCGGGGCGGTGCCGCAGCTCAGCCGCGCGGCGATCATCCCCTACACGGACATCCCCGGGTTTGCGCGCACGACGGTCAGCGGGCATACCGGAAAGCTGATCGCGGGGCGCTTCGGGAGCCTCCCGGTCGCCGTCTTGCAGGGGCGCTTCCATTACTACGAGGGTCACTCGATGGAGTCCATCGCCCTGCCGATCCGCGCCCTTGAGTACCTGGGGCTCAAGACGTTGATCGTCACCTCCGCGGTCGGCTCGATGCGCCCGGATTTCAAGCCGGGCCATATCGCGGTCGTCAAGGACCATATCAACCTCATGGGCCGCAATCCGCTGAGGGCGTTCCATGAGGAGGAGTTCGGGGACATGTTCCCGGATCTCCTCGACATGTACGACTCGTCCCTGCGCCGCCTGGCGCTGTCCGCGTGCCGCCGTCGCCGGTTTCCCGCGCACGAAGGGGTCTATGTCGCGGTCGGCGGGCCTTCCTACGAGACCCCGGCCGAGATCCGGGCCTTTCGGACGCTGGGAGGCGATGTGGTGGGAATGTCCGTCGTGCCGGAGGCGATCGTCGCCCGGCAGATGGGAATCCGGGTCGCCGCGCTGAGCTGGGTGGCGAATATGGCGGCCGGGCTTCCCAATTCCACCTTGAGCCATCCGGACGTCCTCAACATGGGGCAGAGGGTGTCCTCCCGTCTTCGCCTGGTGTTGGAGGCGATCCTCAAGCGCATCGACTGAGCCTCCCTGGAATAAATGCGGGTACTCGATCTCATCGCCAAGAAGCGCCGGGGCGGCGCCCACTCGCAGGAGGAGCTCGATTTCTTGGCCCGTGCGGCGGCGTCCGGGCAAGCGCCGGACTACCAGCTCGCGGCCTGGCTCATGGCGGTCTGTTTCCGGGGGATGTCCGAGGAGGAGACCGTCGCGTGGACGAGGGCGATGGCGCGCTCCGGTCCCGCGCTGGCGCTCGGTTCCCTTGGAGTCCCCAAGGCGGACAAGCATTCCACGGGCGGCGTGGGGGATGGAATCTCGATCGCCCTGGCTCCTCTCGTGGCCGCCGCCGGGGTGGCGGTTCCCATGATGTCCGGCCGAGGCCTAGGCCACACCGGCGGTACTCTGGACAAGCTGGAGGCGCTCGCCGGATTCAGGGTGCGGCTTTCCAAGGACGAAATCGAGCGCCGGGTGCGCGAGATACGAGTCTGCATGTTCGGCCAAACCCCGGAACTCGCCGCGGCGGACCGCACGCTCTATGCCCTGCGCGACGCCACCGCTACGGTCGACTCCCTGCCCCTGGCCGTTTCGAGCATCCTTTCTAAAAAACTGCTAGAAAATCTAGATGCGCTGGTCTTGGACGTCAAATTCGGTTCCGGGGCCATGTTCAGCAATGAACGAGAGGCCGGCCGGCTGGCGCGCGCCCTCGTCAATACCTCCAAACGGCTGGGCCTGCGGTGCGTCGGGCTCTTGACCGACATGGAGCAGCCGCTCGGCCTGGCGGTCGGAAACGCGCTGGAAGTCCGTCAAGCGATAGAAATCCTGCGCGGGGACCGGAGGATCGCCGATTACGAGGAACTCCTGCTGGCCTTGGGAGGCTGGATGCTCCACCTCGTGGGGAAGGCGAGCAACTGGGAGGCCGGGGCACGCTCATTGGAAACCCTTATGCGCAGCGGGCGCGCGGCGGACAAGCTTCGCGAGATGATCCTGGGGCAAGGGGGCGATGCGCGGGTCGTCGATGAGCCGGAATCAATGCTGCCGGCCGCCGCGCTGAGCGCGGACATTCTGGCGGAGCGCTCGGGGTATGTGGCGCGTCTGGACGCGCGAGCGATCGGCTCGGCGGCGGTCGCCCTGGGAGCCGGCCGGACCCGCGTGGAAGATTCGGTCGACTTCCGCGCCGGGATTTGGTTGGATAAGAAGGTTCCGGACGCGGTCCGCAAGGGCGAACGCATCGCCCGGCTTTTCACCGGCGAGCCGGGCCGGTTGTCGGAGGCAGAGGCGTTGTTTCGGGGCGCGGTGGGCCTGAGCGCAAAGCGCCCGCCGCGAAGGCCGTTGATCAAGAAGGTGATCCGATGAGCCGCTTCATATTATGCGAGCACCCCCTGGTTCAAGATAAGCTGGCGCAGCTGCGCGATTGCAACACGCCGCCGGAGCGCTTTCGCGCCCTCTTGGAGGAGACGAGCGCGGTTTTAGGGGTCTGCGCGCTGCAGTCCCTGTCGACTCATCCCGTGACGGTCCAGACGCCGCTCAAGGCCGCCCCGTGCCGTCGGCTTCAGACGCCCGTCGTCTTGGCGGCCGTTCTGCGGGCAGGGTTGGGCATGATCCCCGGCATCCACCGCCTGGTGCCGCAGGCGCGCATCGGCCACATCGGGCTTTACCGCAACGAGGAGACGCTCAACCCCGTGCGCTACTACGTGCGGCTTCCGGACGGCCTGGACCGAAGCTTCGTCCTGGTGTTGGACCCCATGCTGGCGACCGGCGGATCCGCGTCGGAGGCGATCCGCATCGTGAAGACGGACGGCGCGTCGAAGATCGTCTTGGTATCCTTGCTTGCGGCTCGGGCCGGGCTGCGCCGCATCCAGAAGGAGCATCCGGACGTGACGGTGGTCGCGGCCGCCGTGGATCCGGTCCTCAACCGCCACGGCTACATCGTGCCGGGCCTGGGCGACGCCGGCGACCGGCTTTTCGGCACTTGACCGGACCACGAATCAAATGATCGACCGTTGCCTCAAATGCGGGGTCGTCGTGGGCGAGGAGGACCCGGTGTGCCCGTCCTGCCATTACGATCTGAGCCTGACCCCGCAGAACCCGGAACCTTCCAAGCTGCCTCCGCTGAAAAAGGCCGGCCCGTCCTTCGTGGGCATCCCCGAGTTCATGCGCGAGGAGGCCCGGCCCTGGCGGCTTCCCAAGCCGCGCTTGCGGGGCGGGAGGTGGGCGGTCGTCTCCGCCTCGGTGGGCCTGTTCATCTTGAGCTTCGTGGCGCTGCGGTTCTGGCGCGGAGGGTTTTCGGCCCTGCGCAGGGAGCCCGCCCCCGAGATGACCTTTATTGTTTCGACGGTCGGTGATAACAATCCCAAACCACCGCAGACTGCACGACGCAGGACGCGGCGTTCCGCTTCACCGCGTTCCGATGCGGTTAGGAAAAAAACGGCGCGCGACGTCCAGCCCGTCCGCGGCGCGGTTCGCTCGCAGGCCGCGGCTTCGGGCGTGCGGAGCGTCGAAATTTCAGGCCGCGGGCCAAAGC
>JACQPI010000217.1 GCA_016207585.1 Elusimicrobiota bacterium
AAGGGTATCCGCGCAGGGATAAAGGGCCCACGCGATTCATGGGTCCATTGGACCTGCGCTTCCCGCGCTCCCGATATCCCTTATTTTCGCTAGGCTCCGTGAGACCGTTTAGCCGAGGATTCAATTTGACATGGCTGGAACCATATTGTAATCAAACAGTTGCCTGGATATGGTTTTCATTCCTCAGAGAGTAGAAACGCAGTGAATCAGCCCGGCGCACTCCGCGAAAACGCTGATGCGGGCCGCTGGATCCCGGCGGCGCTGGCGGTTTTCTCGCTCGTCGTGCTGTTGCCGGGCTCCGGTTCCCCCTCCCAACTCACCAAGGGGGACGTCTATACTTTCGTCTTCATGGCCGCGGCCGGCATGCTCGAGACCGGCCAGTACCTGATTCCGCTCTGGAACGCCAAGATCGACCTGTCGAAGCCGCCGCTGTTCCATTGGGCCTTGGCCGAAGCCTTGCGGTTTTTCGAGAACCCGTTTTTTGCCTGCCGCATCCTGCCGATCCTGTGCAGCTGGGTCTCGGTTCTTTTGATCTATGCCTTGGGGCGGCTGCTGGCCCTCTCGCGGGAAAGAAGCCTTCTCGCAAGCTTGATTTTTCTATCCTGCGCCGCGATGGCCGATTACGGCCGCCAACCCCTTCTCGAAGCGCCGCTGTTGGCGTGCCTGTTGGCGGCATTTTACGGCCTGACCCGGGCTTGCCTTGCGGAGAAACCGCTTTGGCTTTTGCTCTTCGGCGCGGGACTGGGCCTTTCCGCGATGGTCAAATGGGTCGTCGGACCCGCGACCCTGGCGGTCTACGCGGCGGCTTATCTGGCCTGGTCGGGCCGATGGCGCTGGCTGGCCGGCCGGCCGGGGCATATGGCGGGGGCGCTCGCGCTCGCCGCGGCGATCGCCCTTCCCTGGCCGATCCTCCTGGTCTGGCGCCACTTTCAAGAGGTCCGCATCCATATGTACGCGCAGCTCTACGCGGAGCGTTTCGGCGATTATACCCCGATCGGGAACTTCCTGGGGTACGTCGTGACCGGGTTCATCCCGTGGAGCCTGCTGTGGATCCCTGCTTTGATGCGGATCAAGCGCGCGTCCCTGGAGCAGAAGATGGCGCTGGGAAGCTGGCTGGCCGGAGTTTTCCTGCCGATCTTGCTCATCGCCAACCGAAGCTCCCGCTACGCGTTTCCCGCGCTTCCCGCCCTGGCGCTCGGCTTGGCCGCGACGCTTGCCCCCCTGGAGCGTCCGTGGCGCTGGAGCCTGCGCGCGACGGCCGTTTTAGTCGGGACGTGCTTCGCGACGCTGGTGGCGGCTCTTTATTGGATGGGGCTGTCGCCGGCCTATCTGGCGGCGCTCGGGCTGCTGGCGTCCTTGGGGGCCGCGGCGGCGCTATGGAGAACGGAGATCGGCTTCATCGCGGTGGGCGCCGCCGCCTGCGCCGCGTGCTGGGCGATCCTTGTCGGGCCGGGCGTGCGGGCGGTCGGCTTTCACGATATCCCGCCGCGCGTCCTGGAGGCGATCGGCGGCCGCGACGTCCGCCGGTTCGAGAACCTGCAGGAGGCCGCCTCGACAGGGTATCTTCCGATCTATCTGCGGCGGCGGGTCTTCATCGTGGACGCGGGCGACCTCTGGTGCTGCGGCCTCCAAGGGAACTCGATGCTCGTCGTGTTGTCGGGATCGAGCCTTGATCGCCTCAAGGCCGCGGCCTTGGATCAAAAAATTTCGTGGCGCGTGCTGGAGTCCTGGCAGAGTCCGCACACCCATCCTCGCTGGGAACAGGTCCGGAAGGCGCTCGAGACGCGTTCTCTGGCGCCTTTGGACGTGACCCACTATCTGATCGAACTTAATCGCTGACGCGTTCGGCCTCGATCAGGGGCGCGAGCCAATCGTAGAGCCGCCGCAGTTCGGGAGACGCCAAGGCGGGATGGCGGCTGGCCGTCAGCCACAAGCGGCGCAGTTTCTTGGCGGCCTTGAGAGCCGGCCGCGGCACGGATGTCCATCGGAAAATGGAGGTCGCGCGGGCGCCGCTGCCAAGTTCCCGTAAAAGTAGCGAGCGGGCTTGGCCGGGCTCGCCTTCCTTGAGGAGATAGAGGGCGACCTCGAGGCAGATCGCCTTGCGGCGTTCGCGGCGGATTTCGGCGGAGGCGCCGCTCGATTCGAGCGCCCGGAGGGCCTCCTCGAAATTTTCGATATGGCGGCCGGTCAGCTGCCCCTCATGGATGCGCCGGACCGAAAGAGGTTCGCGGATCGCCGCGACCGGCAATCCAGCGTTCAGGAATCGCGCGAAAAGTTCCGTGTCCAGGGTCTTCATTTCCGTCCGGAATGTCCCCCAGCGTTCGAAAGCGTCCCTCCGGATCGCCACGTTGGTCGTGACATAGGGAAGATGGCCGTCTCCTACCGCGTAATGGCCGGGGACGACGCCCTCGGGAATCGCGCGCGCCGGATCGAATAGAGTTCCTAGGATGCGGTTGTAGCGCCATACGTAGGCGTTGGAAAAGAGAAAGCCGGATTCGGGAACTTCGGTCAAGCGGCGGCGGAAGCGCTCTAGACGCGGCGCTAACCAGAGGTCGTCGGAGTCCAAAAAGGTGACGAACCGGCCGCGGGCCTCTTGAATGGCGCGGTTGCGGGAGGCGTTCATCCCCAGGTTGCGCTCCGAGGTCAGGATGCGGATACGGGGGTCATCGGCCAGCCGAGACAGTATCTGCGCGGTACCGTCGGTCGAGCCGTCGTCGACCGCCAGGCATTCCCAATCCGGCGAAGTCTGCAGCCGGACGGTTTTCAGCGCCGTGAGAGCCATCCGCGCCCGGTTGTAGGTCGGTAGGACGACGGAAAAAAAGAGGTCCGCCATGGCGGTCCCCAGCATAACATATTTACAAACTCCGGTGGCTCGGCGGGTCAGTTGACTTTTTGGTCCGCCGACCCGAATTTCAGCGTCAGGCTGGCGCGGTGGACCTGTCCCAACTCTCCGATGCCGGCGAGGGTGTAGTCCATCACGATGTCCTTGGCGAGAGCGGGGCATCGTTGCGGGAGGGCGCCGCAGCCGCGGAAGGGCCTGAAGCCCAGACCGACAGAGAATCCGGCGGTCGCGTCGGGATCGTCCTCGTAACCCATCTTGAATTCCAGAGCTCTATTGAAGGCGGACATTTCCATGCCGGAGGCCCGAATCCTGAACTCCCCCTCCTCCTGGACGGAACCGTCCACCTCAAATATCAAGGGAAACCTAGCGGAGCCGAGCTGGGTGGAGCGATACGAGACGTCCAGTTTGGCGTTCAGAGTCACCGGAATCGAGCCGTTGACCAGGGGCAATATTTTTTGCGAGGGCTCGATCAGCGTGACGTCCGTCTTCAGGCCCCGCAGGGAGTATCCCAGCAGCCGGGCCGGATCGATGTTCCATCCGGTCCTGATGGTCTCGGCATAGGATACGGCGGCAACGGCGATGTCCGAGTCGGTGACCCGCTCGGCCAGGTGCGCGGCCGAATCCAGAACCGGCAGATCGGGAATCGAGAGCGATTGCAGGGTGAGCCCCAGCGCTTGGACCAGGGCATGGGAGGGGATGTTGTCGAGGTGGACGGGAGGGGCGTTGCGGGATATGGGGGAGCCCGGAGAATCCTTTCCCATGTCCACGTCCATCAGTCCCGCCGAGCCCAGGCCGGATTGCGCGCGCGCCATGCCTAGGGGGAGCGACAGCAGGGCGCCGGCGCAGACGGCCGCCGCGCATCTTCGAATCCATTTTTCGTCTCGTTTCATCTCCCATTAGTTTAGCGGAGCGGAGTAACGAAGGAGCAACTGAAGGGTAACAGGAAGGCAACAAGCGTTCGCTATCTCATCGCGGCTGCCGTCAAGGCAGTTGCAGGGTGTTTTCGGGAGCGAAAATCGGTAAGGCCTTACTCCAGCACCAGCAGCTGGCCCGTGAGGTGCGCGGGGTGCATATGGCAATAGGTCTTGAAGAGCCCCGCCTTGTCCGCGGTGAACTCGACGATTTCCTTGTCCTTCTCGCTGACCTGGATCTTGACCTGGAACTCGTCGATCGCGAAACCGTGCACGCCGGAGGGAGTCTTATTGATGAGCTGGATTCGGACCTTCTCTCCCTTCTTGGCGATCAGGGTGCCCGGGACCCATACCTTCGATCCTTGGTACTCGATGTTGACGACCGTGAAGTCCCGGACGGAGGGCTGAGCCGGTTTCATTTCCGGGTCCGGCGTTTTCGGTTTTGGGACGGCGTCGCCGGCCCGAGCGGCCGCGGCGGCCAGGCAGAGGCAGACGGCGAGCGGGTAAATCATTTTGATCCGTTTCATGCGGGGGTTGCTCCTGAACGAGGGATTATTCCCACCGGACGATCCCGCGCGCCGTTTGTGAGCGGCCCGCGGGTGCGGGAGGGAGTCGACTCAACAGGACCTTACTTCTTGCCGGCGACCGTCAAGCGCAAGGCGCGCTTGTTGCCGCGCGGAATCTGCAGGGTCCAAGAGCCGCCCACAAACACAGGGATGATCATCGCGTTGCCTTTGGCCATGCGCTTCCCCCAGGACTTCAAGAGGGTCGGCGCCGGTCGATCGTCCGGCTTTGCTAAGGGATCCCTATCAAATGAAGCAGTAGTCTTAGCCATAAGGTGCGCTTCAGTATAATGAAACCCCGAAAACCGCACATGAGTCTTAGGGGTAAAAAATAGCGGTCCAGATGGTGGGTCGTGACTGGGACTTTCGACCTACGTTGGAGATGCCAAACGGCCCTGGCGCGGACGCTCGAATTTCCTTTATAGTTATAGTATGGCGACCGAGGTATGACAAATCGATGTCGTGCGGTTCCTGCGGCGCTTAGAGGCGGTGCGCTTTTCTCGGCGGCGTTGATCATGCTGGGAGCGGCGCATGCGCGGGCCCAGGGTCGTACGGAGACCAACCCCCTGCCGCCGACCCAGAGCGTGCGCGCGGTTGGGACCTCCGGCGTTCAGCCGCAACCAACCTTGCTCGATCGTTTCCGCAATTTTTTTAGAAACGGACCGTTGGACGATGGGCGCGCAAGGTTTTCCGGGCGGCCCTCGATATTTTCCAGGAAACCGGAACTCTTCGACAATTCCCGGTTCATGCCTCGGAGTCTGCATTCGCAACGCGGCACGCGGGCTGTGAGCCCCGACGCCTTTCCCGAGACCTCGGCCATGAAGGGTCTCGCGGGTTCCGCCGAGGCGCGGGGCTCCGGCATCGGGAAACTGCAGCTCGACGTGCGGCAACTCGAGGGGGCCAGGCGCGAGGGATTCAGGGCGGAGGGCCGGCTGCCCAAGATTCTGGGCAGGCTTTTCGAGGCGCTGCGCTCCCGCGGCCGTCTACAGGGCGGGCCGGAGGGAGCCAACGGCGGCGTCGCCCCAACGGGCCTCGGCTTCGATTTTTCCGAGGCCCCCTTGCCCGCGATGGACTCCTCGGATCCTCGGCAATGGCTTGCCAAAGTGAGAGCCCTGGCCGCGGAAGCGGGGCCGACCGCGGCGCCTTCCTTATATAGGCAAGCCGTGGAGGCCGCCGAGACCGAGCTGGGTCGGCGTCTTGGGACGAAAGAGGCGGCCTCCGCCCCAGCGGTCTCTAGCCCGCTGGGACAGGACGAGAGGAGAACTGCCGCGTCCGCGATCCGGGAGATTCAGGCGGCCGCCCGCGAACAGGGACTGAACCAGGCGCCTCAAGCGGCGCAGGAAGCTTTCGACGCGGCGGCTCAGGGACGGACCACTCTTGCCCGAAAAGCCTCGCGGGCCCTCTCCGCCTGGGACGCCCTTTTGAGCCGGGAAGGGCAGCCGTTCATTCGCAACTTGGGCTCTGTGCAGAGCCGGATCGCCCAAATTCTTGATGCGGGCGCCGTTTCGGCGGGGCGCCGCGCAAAGATCAGAGTGACGGGTCGCTTGATCGGCGTCGGCCCGCGGGCATCCTTGGAATTGGAACTGCACGGATCCGTCGTGCCGGAGGCGTTGGTGTCGGTGTCGCCCCGGATGCTGGAAGAGATAGCGTTGTCTCCCGACGTGCTCGCGCGGATGCAAATCCCCGAGGAACTTTATCTCCAGTCCATGGCCGCCGACATCCTGAAGGCTCCCTTGCCCGTCGCTTTCGCGAAGGCGTACCAATGGAACCGTTCCATCGCCGGGCGATCGGCGTGGAACAGCTTCTGGATGGCGGCGCGCGCGTGGTCCAAGGGGCGGGCCTACGGGATATGGGCGCGTCTGCGGGATTTTTTCAGGAACATTTTGAGTCGCATGGGTCTGGGCACGGCGGCGCGGAAGGTTTCGTTGGCGGTCGACGGCTCGGCCGATGCGACGCGGGCGCTCCGGCAGGCGCTCGCGTCTCCACCGGTCGAATCGCCGGGAGTCGAGACCGGCAATTTTCAGATTCAGGGGACGGATAGGGAACGCGTTGCGGTGCGCGTCGCCCGATCTCCCCTCACGGCGCAAGCCGCCGCGTTGAGGGCGAATATCCTCGATCATCGCCGGGTGTTTCGCGAAGCGGAGTTCGCTCTGACCCTTCTCGCGAAACGCCCGACCGACATTGCGCCGGGGCAGGCCGCGGAAATCTATCGCGTCGCCCGGGAGATGTCCGCCGCCTACGCTCGCTTGACCGGCAGCCGCGCGGAGTCCGATGCGGTCGAGGCGCTCTGGCGCGCGATCCGGTCGGAATCCGACGGGAGCGTGCTGTCGAAGGCGGCGCAGGACCGCGTCGCGGAAATCGGGCAGCCGTCTTTGTACCGCATGATCCTTTGGATGCGCGAACAGGCGATGGAGGCGCTCACGCGCCTTTCGGGCGCGTACGCGGCGAATCTCTGGGCGGAGCTGGAGAGCACGGGAGGCCCCTCCCTCGCCGCCTTGGATTTGCGCACCGCGCGAGAGGAGTTACACCTTGCGCCCGGCGCCGAGCGGGAGGCTCGTGATTCGCGGTCGCTGCCGGAGGGCCTGGACGCCGTTTTGAAAGTTCTCAAAAACACGCCGATCGAGGCTTCGTGGTCTCTTGTCGTGGATCGGGAAGGCCTCATCGCCCGCCTGAGCGCGCGGGACCGTTCGGCGGGATTGTATTTCCAGGCCGGGCCTTCGGAGGAAGACGGGCTTCTCTACGTCCGCTACCGCGAGCATAACACCGATTTCGGTTCTCAAGCGAGGCTTTACTTCGTCGCCAAGGCGTTCCAGGACGCCGGGCTCTCCATAGAAATCGGAAATTCGGAAATCCTGGCCGTCATGGAGCCGGAAAAACGCTTGTACGACCGCCGGGAGCTTTCGGCCGCGGCCGCATCGGCGCTGAGGGCTCTGGCCGTGACTCCGGGGATCGATTCGGCATTTACTGCGATGGCCCGGGAGACGCCGTCACGGGCCGAGATATCGGCGGAGATCGGCGACTGGGCGCGCGTTCTGCGCCGGGATGGGAGTTTGCCGTTCCATGAGGCGGCTAACCCTCGGGGCACCGTTGCGTCCTACAGGCGTTATCGGCTTCAGGAAGCGCAGGTGGAAGGCGGGAGCGGGCGTCCCGGGGCCCCGCCTCAGCCGGAGTCTTCCGTCCGGCCCCTGCTCGCTGATAGCTCGCAGGGACTGGGCGAGTGGAACACGACCTCCGCCCGGTCTATTTCGGCGGACCTGCTGACGCCGGGCGTAAGGGTCCGGCTCTCCGCTCCGATCACTTTTGATCCGAAGAAGGCCGAGGGCCGCATCTTCGTATCCCCCTTCTTTCGCGCGTTGGAGATAAAGGACTTGGGCAAAGTAAAGGGAATCGTCCTCATGGCCGGGGGCCGCCGGGGGGTGGCCGCGATCACGGCGGCGCGGCGCGGCGTGCCGGTGCTGCGGCTGCGCCGAGCCGAGTGGACGCGGCACGGCCTGCGCGTCGAGGGCGGGCGCAACGGGCCCCGGACCATGATGCTGCGGGAAGGCGATGGACTGTTTTTGGACGCGACGGACACTTCCGTGCCGGGGCGCTCTCCGGAGGCGCGGTTGGCCTTCGAGACTGTGCGGGAACCCGCCGCGCCCGCCCCAGCGGTCTCTAGCCCGCTGGGACAGGGCGAGGGGAGAACCGCCGCGCCCGTTACAAGAGGGATTTTAGAGCCCGCCGCTCTTCCTCGTTGAAAAAACCGCTGAGCCACAGGATCGCCGGATAAGCGGCGAGCGCCGCG
>JACQPI010000218.1 GCA_016207585.1 Elusimicrobiota bacterium
GCGCAGTTGTCGAGCATCAACATCAGGCGGGACCCATTTCATGGGGACTGGAATTATACAATCCGCCCGAAGCACAACCGCTAAGATCGTGTCAGTTATTTTTTAACGGATGCTTATTAATTCATTCTGACGGTTTCTTGGATTCGAGGCGCGATTTGAGGTGGAGGCCCGCGCTGTCCTCGGTGACTTATTGGATCCGAGGACTAATGCCGCTAAACGCGCCATCTAAACGCATTACCGGACAGCAGGAAATTCCTCTGGGCAATGGCCTGCTTTACGATCGCACCATCGAGCTTACGGGCGTTCAATCCCAGAAGAAATACGCCGAACCCTTACGACTGGTCGGCTACTACGACGCCGAAAGCAACGTCACCTACGAGTTCCTGAGCAACAACTTCAAACTCGCGGCCTTGCCCATCGCCAAAATCTACAAGGCCTGCTGGCAGGTGGAGCTTTTCTTTAAGTGGATCAAGCAACATCTCAAGATCAAGACTTTTCTGGGGACTTCCAGGAATGCGGTCTCACGCGAATAGTACGCATTCATTAAACCCATGTTCGGCGTCGAGGTGTATGCATGGTGTGTGTACGGATAGAGTATGTATACACTTCGACAAATAGATGGGTTGACCGAATGTTTACAAGTGGTACAAGTCGCGATCAACAATTTCTTTTCGAAAAACCAGCGCTTCTTGAGTCCGCGCTCGAAAATCCAAAATCGCCCGAGGGCATTATGAGTCAACCGTGAGGAGAACCCCTTAAGATCTCGAATTTAGTTCAGGTTCCGATTAGGGCTTGTCGGGATTCCCCTTGTCGGGGTTTCCTGCAGGAGCCGGGATGACAAACGTGAACAGCTTCCTGCCGTCGCCGAGGTCTTTCACGAATAGGCGTCCATTGCCGTCGGCAGGGCTGCCGAAGTCGCCCGGCTCGTCCGGACCCTCATCATCGGCGGCCGCAGCCACCAAGGTGGGGGCGACGGTGCTGGTCGCGTCGAGGGAACTGTAGATTGTCTCAAGCTGCGCATAGTCATGGGCGTCGGGACTGACGTAGGTTGCATCAAATAGGCCGTTCTTGTCATCCATGCAGCTGACCGCAGTTTGGTGGCTGAGGCCGAAGGTGTGGCCGATCTCCTGGCAAAGAACGTGTCGCTTCGCGTTGCCGTTGTTGTAAGTATTCGTGTTAAAATAGCTATCATTGACCTTAGACGTAGCCTGGACGATGTGGCTCCCGGATACCCATATCTGGGCCAGGCCAAGCCAGCCGTTGAAACCGTATTTGCGATTGCAGACTTGAACCGTACCGGATTTGGCCTTGCAGGAAGCCCCCCCCGAACCGCCCACGCCGCTAGTGTCGAGCACGGTGGATGCCGACCAATCCGTGGAGACCGACCCCAGATAACCTTGCCATTCGGCAGTGGACAGATTGTTGCCGAGCTGAAGGGTAAAGGGATTGCTCGTCCGCGCCCAGTGGTAGGTGCCCCATGAGTGCGTGGCGAAAGCCTGCACCGTCGCTAGAAAAGCGACTACTGTGAATACCGCCGTTATCTTGCTTAGTCTTTTCATATTAGACAGCCTCCTTGAGTTTAGAATATTAAGGCTATTGTACGAAAAACCGGAAAACCCCGCATGGGTCCTATGGCCCAACTCCCCTAATTCTTTGGACCTATATTTTTCCCAAAGATGATGGCGCGCAGGTTCTGTATCAAATCAAAAACCGCTGCACCGTCTCGTCGAAATTGCGTACAATTTGTTTAGCGTTTCCCAATATGATGACTAGCGATACGCTGCCGCCCAGAAACGGCGAATCGATCCTGGTGGTCGATGACGACCCCCAGGCGCTATCCACGTCCGCCGAACTCTTAGAACGAGAGGGATTTCAGGTCGCGCGGGCGCGCTCCGGGGGCGATGCGGCCGAGCTCATCGAGCGGCAGAAATTCGACCTCATCATCACCGACATCGTCATGCCGGGCATGACCGGCTTTGAAGTGATCCAGCTGGCGCAAAAGCTCCATCCGGATGTCCTCTGCATCGCGATGACCGGCTACGGCTCCCTCGATTCCGCGATGGACGCCTTGCGCTTGGGCGCCTACAGCTACATGGTCAAGCCTTACGACGTCCATGATTTCAAGCATTGCGTGTATCGGGCGCTTGAGAAACAGCGGCTCACGAAGGAGCTGCGTTTGCGCAACGAGGCGTTGGAGCGGCTCAATCGCGAATTGGACGCCAAGGTGCAGGAGGCGACCCGCGAACTCAGGGATCTCAATCAGCTGGTTCTCACGCAAATGGCCGGCCTCCAGGAAGTGGACCGTCTCAAATCGGCGTTTCTGGACAATGTGTCTCACGATTTGCGCAGCCCGCTGACGACCATCGAGGGATATTTGAGCCTCATGTTGGAAAATTCTTTCGGTGTTTTGTCGGATCAAGCGACGGCGTGCATGCGCAGCGCTCAGCGCGCGGCGGCGCACATGGAGTACTTGGTGGACCAGTTGTTGGAGGCGACCCAGTTGACTTCGGGGAAAGTCCAGCTGAACCGGGAGCCGGTCCGGGTCGTGGAGATCCTTGAGGAAGCCGCCGCGATGGCTCGCGGCCAGGTGGACGCTAAAGGCCTTCGGCTGGAGTTGCGCAAACCTGCCGACGGGGGGCTGACCCTCCGCGCCGACCGCGGCCGCCTGCTCCAGATATTCAACAACCTTATCGGCAACGCCTGCAAGTTCACGCCCAAGGGGGGGCGGATCTCCTTGGCGGCCTGGCCGGAGGGGATGATGGTCCATTTTTGCGTGGAAGACACGGGATCCGGGATCGCCCCCGAGCATCATGCCCGAATTTTCGAGAAGTTTTACCAGGTGAATCCAGGGCCCACGAGGACCTTCAAGGGCTTGGGCCTGGGGCTACGCATCGTTCGCGACCTCGTGGAGCTTCACGGAGGAAAAATCTGGGTGGAGAGCGAGGCGGGCCGTGGCAGCAAGTTCCATTGGACGTTCCCGCAATGACGCGGCCGCGCGTTCGCTGACCGTGGCGGATCCCATCGCCTGGGTCGAGGCCCTGCCCGGCGCGTCCGGCTGACACACCCGGCCCAGAATAGACCGCTATCGATTCAGACGCTATTGCCCGAAGACTTCGGGAATTGCCTACGAGAGCTAGTCCCCGATTCAGGGAAGCTGCCAGAATTCGCCGTGGGTGAGGGCCGTCAGAGCCCCACCTAGGATAGCCAGTTCTTTCTTTCCGTAGCGTGCCGGGTCGACCGTCCCTTCGATACGGTAGCCCGAGGCTCTCCATTTGACGTTTAAATCCATCCCGGGCTGGCGGATTTCCATGTCTCGATAGTATCCCTTGATCGGGATGTTCAGCGACGAATTTTTGCCGTCTCCTTTGTCGTAAATGCCGTTAAGAATATAGTAGGAACCCCCGAACGGGCTCAGGGACACGTTGATTCCGCCTCCCAGGAGATCCACGCCGTAACGACTATCTCGCGGGTGTCGTCGATGGGCCGTCGTTTTTATATCTCCCGAGATATAGGCCGATCGGCCGGAGAAGTCGACTTCGAGTCTGAGTCCCGTTACGGACTCGGCGACCATCGCGACGGTCGCCCGGGAGTGGTCAATCCTCATGTCCACGCGCTGCTCGGCCGGCAGGAGACGGCGGGCCGCTTCCTGCGCGGCGTGCAAGGATTGGACTTTCTCCGGCGCAGGCGCCGGTAGGGCCGCGGCGTGAACGAGGCTTGCGGTCCATAGGAGCAGAAGGTACGGATAGGCGGTCTTCATGGCATTTTCCCCCTGTGGGTGCGGCATTATCTTCGCGAGATCGAGCATGCTCGATCAAGGTTGCAATCCGATGCTCTTGAGAAACGCTCCGGGGATCGCGTGGGCGCCGCGGCGGATGCTCCCGCGGATGCCGCGCGATAAGGATCGTCCGCCAGGTCGATGAGGTAGAGGGCCGGCTGGATGTTTTTCTGAAAGGTCGGTTCGATGACTCCCGGGCCGGGATAGAAGCCGCCGTTCCACATGGATTTCGGGGTCAGCTCGAACGTGAATGAAAAAATCTTGTGCGTGCCCCAAGCCCAATCGGTCGTGTCTCCGCTGGCGATATAGAGATCCGAAGACTGCTGGGGTTTATAGCCGGTCCATTGAGCCATCTGGCCCGCCATGGCCCGATAGGCCTTCAGGGCCTGGCCGTCCGGAATCGAATCGTACGTGTGTCCCCACGGATAGAGGATGAGCTCGCTGAAGGTGTGGTAGCTGAGCAGGACGCGGATGTTATCGCGCGATTCAACGAGTTTTTTGACCGCCTGCGTCTCGGGTTCCGAGAAAGCCGAAGGGCCGCGGAAGGTGTCGTCGCCGGGATTGGGCGAGGCGCCGCCCTCTCCCCAGTGAAAGCCGTAATTGCGGTTGAGGTCCACCCCGATGCTTCCATTGGCGTTGCGGCGGAGGTTCTTGCGGTGCATGCGGTATTCCTTCTTGCCGCGCGACAGCCTCTTGGCATCCTCATCGTGGATATCGTACGCGGCGCCGTCCGGGTTGACGAGCGGAATGATGAAGATGTCGCGAGCCTCCAAAAGTTTATGGACTTCCGGCTTCGCTCTGTTGTCGCCCAGCCACCGGGCGAGCATGAGCGGAATTTCGGTGGACAGGTGCTCGCGGGCATGATGGGTTCCTAAAAAGACGATGCCGGGCTTGGAACTTTTCTCCAGCCCCTTGGCGGTCGTATTAAAACGAAGGCCCATGAGCGCCTTGCCGCGCAGGCTGCGGCCGATTTCTATGAAGGAAACCAAGTCCCGATGGGCGGCGGTGACGCCTCGGAGGACCGTTTCCACTTCATCGAAGGTATGGTAGGCCTCGTCGCCTGCCGGGAAATCCTTGAGGCGAAGGACTTTCTGGATGACGAACGCCTTGTTGAGACGTATTTTTGCGAGCGTCTCGGGAGTGGCGATGCCGGCCGCGGTGGCGCCGCGCACTTCCTCTATAGAGACGCCGGCATCCGCGACGCGGCTGCGCGCGAATTTATCCGGAGCGTAGATCTCAACCCAGACCCGCTCGTCCTGGCTCGGAGAATCGCCCGCGATCGCCGCCGGCTGAGGAGGCCGTATCTGCGGCGTCTCAAGCGCGCCGCCGTTTCCGTCGAAAGCCTGATCGAGCCAATCGGCGCGGGATGCTCCCGCGGGCTCCGCGCAAAGCAAGGCCAGCGGAAGAAGCAGGCGGGAGAGACGCATGGAGGCTAGCGCAGAATGCCTGGACTCACCTTGTTTTTCAATGCGGTCGCCTTGGCGAGAGCGCCTTCGGCGGCCTGCTGGATATAGGCGCTATCCTGGACGAGTCGCATGCCGGCCCAGTGATAGCCGATCCAAGAGAGTTCGGAGCGGGTGTAGTGCGCCTCGTTGAGGACGTAATTGCTTAACGAATGAAGTCGGACGCAGTCCGCGAGAAGATTCTGGGCCGCCTCCTTTAGGGCGGGATCCGCAGGAGCTTCCCGTTCAATATCCGCGACGATTTGCTCCAGCTGGGCCGTGTTCAGGGCGAGTTGACGCATGTTGAATAGGAGCATTTGCACGTCTGAGTTGAAGGAGGGATCGCGAGGCGAGTTAGGCGGCGGGAATCGCCTCCAGGCGGCTCTGCGCCGGATGTTTTGCAGTTGAAAATAAATCCTGTTGGCATCCGACGCAATATCTCGGGTATCGCGAGAAGCGCGTTTGATCCTTTCGGCGATCGTCTGGACGCGCGCTCGGATCTGCCTTTGCCGCGCGTGATGGATCGTCACGCGCGCACGGCGCAGGGCCGTTTCAAAATTCGCGGCCGGTTGCGCGGCGGCGGATCCGGCGATGCAGGCGACCAGGGCGGCGACCGAGACGAGAATTTTCATGGAGCCTCCACGGAGCTAATAAAGGCCTTTAGACCTAGATGATTCTAGGACTTTAGGCTTGGAAATGTCAATGCGATTTTTTGGAAGAAGATGCGGACTCGGATGAAAGCTGTATGGGTCCGCCGGCCGTCGGCGACGAAGCGTCCGGGTTGGATAGAAGAACGGGCTTCTCTCCGGAGAGTTCGACGGGAGCCACCGTCCTGGCGTCGAGTTGACGTCCGATCTCAGTCGACATGCCTTCCATCCAGGCCCGCGTTTCTCGTTGTTTTTGGGTCATTTCGGATTTGCGAGGACGTCGGGACGCCGGAGATTCGTCGAGCCGCGCCGCCTCTCCTTGAGAGAGTATCTTTTTGATCCCCATGTCTCGGCGTTCCCGTTCCAGAAAAGTGTGAAGGGATTCGTTCGTGTATTTGGACTGCGAACGCAAGGTCTCTTCGATTTGCGCCGCGGGGATGGGGTTTCCCGGAACGTGGGAGAGGGGGCGGCGGGGTTGATCGTCGCCCGACCGATCAAGAGCTGATTCGGGCGACCCGGGGGTGGGCGGAGAAGATTCTTGAGGCCGATCCAGGAGCTTCGAGAGTCCGGCCAAGGCCGCCAGAAGGCCCGCTATCATGAGTCCTATCGCGGGCCGGCGTCGGAGGGCGGACCATCGTGGAGTCGTCATGGGTCAGCGGGTCTTGAGGAACCGTCTCGCCCCCGCGGCGGCGCGCAGCCCCGAAATCAGGGCGCCTTCGACGGCGGGCAGCTGGGTGTCGACGCCCGCGAAGAAAAAACGGCCTTCCGTCCTGGCGAGAATCGGTCGTACCTGCGTCAGGTATCCCGGATAGGAGATGGGCATCGCGTGCCCCCAACGGACGACCCGGGCCTCGGCCACGCTCAGAGAGCCGGATCGAAACACCGTGTCAAGGTCCGCCAGTACCTTGGCGACGATCGAGGCATCGGAAGTTTTCAGCAACTCTTGGCGGCCCTCCGATTCGCCCATGGGGATTGATGCCACGAGGACTTGGTCCTCCGCGGTTTTGAGGGCATTTTTAGACGGCAGCGGGAGCTTGATATCCGTGAAGACGCGCCCCGGGGTCCATAGGATCATGGCGTCCTTCCACAGTATCTGCTTGACGTGCATGGGGACCAGGGCGTAGGACGCATAGCGGGCCTTCGCCAGGGCGTCCATTTTTTCCTGCGATATTTCCGGGATGATGCGACGGAGCATGAGCGAGGGAGCGGCCAGAATGACGGCGCGCGCGCGGACTTGCCGGTCGCGCGAGTCGTGTTGAAAAGTCACCGTCGCTTCGCGGATGTTTTGAGCGACGTTCCAGACGAAGGCGTCCGTGCGGACCCGCGTTCCCAACGCCCGCGCCAGGGTTTCGGACAACGTACCCAGGCCGCCCGGCCAGGCATAAGCGGGCTCGGTCTCGGAAGCCATGAAGAGGACCCCGACGGCGGCCGAAATTTCCCTGGCGGAAACTCCGAAAACATCCCTGCAGTAGATGTCTCCGAGTTCGGCCGCCGAAGCTCCGAAACGGTTGTCGAGCCACCGGTAATAATCGAAGGAGTCCAGCTCGGCCAGGAGCTTGGGGTCGCTGTCTTCGATCGGAAGCACCAGCTTCCCGGAGCGCGCGGTTTGATGGAGAAACTCCTGGAACGCTTTCACGTGCGCTTGAGAGGCCGGGGGATAGGGAAAGAGTCGGGGGTCCGCCGTGATCCAACGGTCGATGATGGACCCGCCCATATCGATGGAATGCTCGGAGAGAGAAACTTTTTCGATCCCGAGTCCCAGGGACTTGAACAGGCGCTGGATATCCCCCGTGGGTCGCCCCATGGTGATCGCGCCCGCGGGATAGGCGTGGCCGCCGAGGCGGCCGCTTTGCGCCTTGCCGCCGACTTGGGATTCCTTGTCCAAAACCAGCGTGCGGTAGTCGCGCAGGGAGTAGGCCGCGGCGAGTCCAGCGGCGCCGCCGCCCACGATCACGACGTCATAGCTTCCCTCGTCCTCCGGAGGAACGTCGATTTGAAGCGGACCGGGGCGGCGGTCCCGAATCAAGGAATGGCACCGCCGGCAGCTTTCCCCCAGGAAGGCGGTCGTGCTGATGACGAGCTTTGGCAGGAACGCCGATTCGACGGCCGGCGTCGTGGTGGAGGCAACCTGGGCGAGCAGCGGCGAGGGCGCGCCGAAGACGCTCCACGCGAGCACCGCGACCGCCGCGTATCCGGACTTTTGGCCGGCCGGCCGCGGGGTCATTGGAAATTCCGGATCTCCGCTACTTCCTGGCTCTGAATGTACGGCGCAAAAGTCGCGCCACCGGGGCGGTGACAAAAGCGTCCGGGGGGGCGCCCATCCGCGCGACCTCCTTGACCATCGAGGAGGCGAGATAGGTGTACTGTTCGTCGGGCATGAGGAAGACGGTCTCCATGTCGGGGCATAGGCGGCGGTTCATGGAGGCCATTTGAAATTCATAATCCAAGTCCGAGACGACGCGCAGGCCCCGGATGACGACTCGGACCTTCTTGCGCTTGAGGTAGCTTGCCAGGAGTCCCGAGAAGGTATCCACCTCGACTTGGGGAAGATGGCGGGCGCTCTCCTCGATCATGCGGATGCGCGCGTCGACGCTGAAGGTGTGCTTTTTTGAAGGGTTGGTGGAAACGGCGACGATGAGCCGGTCGAACAGCCGGCAGGCTCGCTGGACCAGATCCATGTGGCCGCGCGTGACGGGATCGAAGCTGCCCGGATAGATGGCGACTCGGCTCATGGCCGGGGGAATGGTTGAGGCGAGCAGCCGAATGGCATGAGCGCACTCTATCAATTTGTCGGCGGCGCCGCAACGAGCCTACGGTTCCGTCTCGGAACAATCCGGGCCTAAACGGTGAGGCCGTCGGCTCCGGCGGCCTTCGGGAACCACTAAAGAAATACCAGCCAGGGCCTTTGGCCCCATCACTTAACTAGGCCTAAAGGTTCCCAATGGGATCAACAACACTGGTGGTATTAATCCCGCCCATTCCTGGGAGGGCCCAGTCCGGTCAAAAGATAGAACTTTTCGGATCAACTTCTCCTTCCGTTCGGCCGTTCGGCAGCCGCGAGAATACGTAAAGCATAAGTAAAGTTATTCGTAAAGCGGCCAAGGAAAAATCGCCCCCTTGACGAATCGACAGGGAGGTGCTATAATGATATCAAGCTATCAGGTGGTTCCAATGCGCACTTTTAGTGGGAAAATATTACTGCGGGTGCCGCCGGAGATCCACAAGGAGTTGGCTCGCGAAGCCTTCGAGAGCGGGCGATCGATCAGCCAACTCTGCATGGAAGCCATACTCGCCAGGAAGGCGCTCAAGAACTACGATCCCTGGCGGTCCGTGGAGAAGCTCTGGGGCAAGAACCGGGAACTCGATCCGGCGAAGCTAACGACGGAAATCCGCGAGGCGATCCAGGAAGCCAGGCGTGCCCACTAAGCTTCGGGTTGTCCTCGATACCAACGTCATCATTTCCGGCCTGATCAGCCCCAAGGGTCCTCCCGCAGGCATCCTCAAAGCTCTCAAGGCCGGGCAGTTCGTCCTCGTCACGAGCCAAGCCATAAACGAGGAGATTCTGGAGGTCATGGACCGCCCTCGACTCCGCGACAAATACGGCTTGGCGGACCACATGTTCGACATCGCTTTTATCTTGTGGGAACAAGCCGAGGTTATCACGAAGCCGCCGCCGGTCAAGGCTTCGAAGGATTCGGACGATGATAAATTCCTCGCGGCCGCGCTCGGCGGACTCGCCCACTATCTCGTGACGGGGGACATCAAAGACCTTCTCAGCCTGGGGGAGTACCAGGGCATTCGGATCGTGAACCCCGAACAGTTCTTGACCATCCTCCACCCTTAAGATGAAACAGGATCAGGGTCCCGGAACCAAGCGGCTGACCGCAGACTTCGTGGCGCTCGTGCGCCGGTTCATCCCGTGGCATGACGGCGCCGACCTCGCCTGGGGATTCTGGCTGCGGGAGGGACGCGCGTGGTCGCGGGTCACAGTGCGGCGATACCGGGGAACTTACTTCATCGCCGGCGGCGACGCGGAGGCGATCACGCATCCTGACCGGGGCCGCGGGGAAGATCCGGAGAGGGGAGCGCACCTGCGATCCTGGCTCCAGGGGCTCCGCCTCTGGATGGCCGAGGCGGCGCGGGACCCCGTCGGCGCCCAGGCGGACCTCTCGCGCCGCCTGCCGCTGTCCATGCGGCGGGGAGTTCTCCTGCGTAGGAACGTCAAGGCGCTCCTCCCGGATTGGCTTCCCATTGAGCGCGAGTTGGGTCCGAGGGAGAGGAAGTCGATCTTGGGGATTCTGGACCGCGGGGACCCCGGTCCCATTCCGGACATGACGGCCGAAAGGTTCTTCAAATACTGCCGCGTGGCCTACCATGCCAACCCCCGGACTTTTCGAGGCCTGGGCTTCAAGCGGGGGCTCGCGGGAAGGGACTACTACA
>JACQPI010000219.1 GCA_016207585.1 Elusimicrobiota bacterium
CAGAACGTTCCATCACCATGCATTCCCGTCGATCGATAGCGACTTGCATCAGCTTTTTTACTTATTTTTCCATCGCTTATTGCCCACTCCCTTCCAGCGTTGCAAGTAAAACTCAAAATGCGCGGCAATTTTAATCATAATTTATGACGAAGGTCGCCATCCGCCCGGGGCCGCGCCCGCGAAAGAAGACGGCGAGGCAGGGTCCCGCACGAGGCTTATTTAATCACCACCACCGTCCCGTTGAATATCTTGCCCTCGGCATCGATCTGGTAGATGTAGACGCCGCCGGGCACCACGTTGCCGTTGGAGGCCTTGCCGTCCCACTGCAGGCTGTTGGCGACCGGGCCCTGGGTCATGGAGGCGACCGAGGCGCCCTTCAAGTCGATGATCTTGCCGCCGACCGAGGAGTCGCGCGGGTTGTCGAAGACCACGACGACCGTGTCGTTCTTGCCGTCGCCGTTGGGCGTGAGGATGCGGTTGGAGAGGCCCGAGACGTCCACGTTGAAGCCGCCGACCCGCTCGACCGAGCGCAGCTGGTAGCGGCCGAAATAGACCGTATCGAGGAGGAACATCTTCCTCAAGGAATCGAGCTTGCCGTAGAGCTGCTGCCAGCGGGTGCCGTTGTACCAGTAGACGCTGATATTCTCCGGCGTCTCGATGACTCCCTGCGGCACGGCCTGCGAAGAGGCCGGGGCCGCGCCCCGCAGGGAGGACGGAGCCACCAGCCCTCCGGTCGTCTCGTAGTGGAGCTTGAGCCGCGAGAGGCCCGAGAGGACCCTCCGGTAGCTGGGCGTCACGCCGCCCGCCATCGGCCACACTTCCAGCGACTTGAGCACCTTGCCGACTCCGGCCGCCTGGGTCGTGATGTCCTGGGGCTTGCTCGAGCCGAAGATGTCGTAGGCGCCCTGGGTCGTCGGCGCGCCGACTCCCAGCGCCTCGTCGGCCACGGAGCCGCTCATCTCGAGCATGCTCCAGCCGTCGGGCAGGACGACGATGCCCTCGCGGCCCGGGTAGGCCCGGATGACCGAGGGCCGCGATATCTCGGTCAGGTTGACCGCGCGGACCGCATAGTACATCGGGGCCGCGGCCGAGAGGTCGGTCCAGGTCAGCGTGGCCGAGGAGACGGCGCCGGCCTGGCTCCACGATATCTGGATCGGCGAGGTGGCGCGGTAGACCCGGTAGCCGATCAGCTCGTCGGCCGCGGGCGCCGACGAGGTGGCGAAGCCGTAGCCGTTCTCGAAGCTGTAGACGGGCAGCCAGCTCAGGGTGGCCGAGCCGCTGGTGACCGCGATGCCGATGCCGATGGGCGGCGTCGGGGGCAGCGTCCGGATATACACCGCCACGGTCGAGGAGGGCAGCGTCTCGAAGACGCCCAACTGGCCCGTCACCTGGTAATAGTAGGTCGTGCCGACCTGCACCGCGGAGTCGGTGTAGCAGGTCGTCGCGGAGGTCCCGATCGAGCCGAAGGTCGGCGGGAAGACGAGCGAGCGGTAGATGTCGTAGCCGGTGAAGCTCGAGCCCTTCTGGGCGGGTGTCAGGTCGTCCCAGCACAGGATCGCGGACTTAAAGCCCGAGGAGCCGACGAGATTCTTGATATCGAAGAGCAGTTGTGCCTTCGGCACGGCGAAGTTGTTCGGGTTCCAGTTCTGGGCGACGCTGCGGTACCACACGCCCCTGAGCTCCGGCGTACTCGAGTCGTACTCGCGGATGGCGAAGTAGTGGGTGACGCCGATGGCGAGGTCCGTGATTTCGAACGATTTGCTCGTGCCGCCGAATCCGGGGGAGGGGATCGCGGAGGCCGAGAAGCTCGACAACGGCGGGGCCGCGTTGAATTCGGCGTTGGTGTTGATCTGCCCCTCGGTCGACACGCGGATGTCGTAGAAGGTCGGCAGGGTGACGCCGGCGCCCGTGGGCTCCGTCCAGGTGAGTTGGACGCTGCCCGACGCGGATCCGGTCGAGGCGAAGAGGTCCTTGACTCCGGTGAATCCCTGCATGGTGAGGTTGGCGTTCACCGAGGCGGAGTTGGCCGCCCGAGCAGGGACGAGCGGTCCCACGGCCGAAAGCAGGATCCAGGAAGCCGGCAGCAGCCTCCAGGCTTTCAGCCCTTGAGCACTCGCTCTTAGAAGTCTTCGACCTAATTCACCCATCGAACCTTATCCGGCCCTATCCATCGTCTCTCCGATCGTCCTCGCGTTTCCCTTACGGCGTCTGCGCGGTGACGATGAGCTGAATGTTCTGCGTCTGGCTCGTCGAGGTCGTCGCCGGGGTCGTCACCCTCCAGCACAGCACCCTCTGGCTGTTCGCGTACATCTCGCCGGGCTGCGGGCTCGAGGAATCCGGGTTCGGCGTCCCGCCGGCATTGGTGAGGCTCGCGCCGACGAAGAGCGCCGGGCTGCCCGAGCCGTAGGTCTGCAGGGACGTGTCCAGCGGCGTCGCGCCGCCCGAGTTCCAGTCGCCGTGCCCCGAGGACAAGCAGCCGTTGACCGCGGTGTTGCTCGACCCGAAAACCGCCTGGATCGCGAACTGGTCCGCGCCCACGCTCGTCGTGGAGCCAACGCGCGCCCACGATACGGCCCCGCCCTGGGCGTTGATCGAGTTCGCGTTCGTCGAAAGAGCCCACCGCTCCGTCTGGCCCCCCGAGTCGTTGAGCACCGTCATGCTCGACGGCCGTCCGCCCGTTCCGTCGTTGACCAGCCGGTCGTTGGGCGTGCCCGTGTTCCAATTGACCGTCTGCGTCGTCTGCGCCACGCCCGACGCAACCACCGCCACCGACAGGTTCTGCGTGATGGTCACGTTGATGTTGAGAGTCGCGGGGTTTTGCGCCGCCCGCGCCTCCCGCGCGCCCGTCGCCGCCAACCAGCCCGCCAGACCGATCAGGCCCGGCAGCCTCGCCAACCATTTCCTTTTCATGTCCATCCTCCCTGTGTCCGTTCGCACGGCATTCTCGGTCCGGAGACTCGCGCCTCCCGGACCCTCACCCGGCAAATTCGAACCTGCGCAATCGCCGACTCTCCTCATGGCGCTCTCCGCCGACACCAAGCCCTACCCATCCCGCGTCCTCCTTTCCGTTCTCGGCACGCACCAAACCCTACCCATACGTCTCCCTTACCGCGTCCACGCGACCGCACCAAGCCCTACCCATATGCCTCCGGGCGCACCGAGCCCAACCCGTACGGCCCGGGCGCCGGGTTCGATGACCCCGGCCGCCCCTCTACGGCGCCTGCGCCGTCACCCTCAACTGAATGTTCTGGG
>JACQPI010000220.1 GCA_016207585.1 Elusimicrobiota bacterium
AAGCTGCTGCACGCCTACGCCGAGGCGACGGTCCCCAAGGTCAGCGTCGTGCTGCGCAAGGCCTACGGCGGCGCCTACATCGCGATGAGCTCCAAGTACCTGCGGGGGGACTTCAATTTCGCCCTGCCCTCGGCCGAGATCGCGGTGATGGGCCCCAAGGGCGCCGTCGAGATACTCTACTCGCGAGAGATCGCGGCGGCGAAGACTCCGGAGGAGCGGGCCGCGCTCAGGGAGAATCTCGCCAAGGAATACGCCGACAAATTCGCCTCGCCTTATCAGACGGCATCGAGCGGCTCGGTGGACGAGGTGATCGAGCCCAGCCAGATGCGCTATAAGGTAATCCGGGCCTTCAAATTCCTCAAGGAGAAGCGCCGGCCCGGCGAACACGCCAATTTCGGCAACCTCCCTCTATAAGCCGCAACGAGCCTTCGCCCCGTCTTGGGGAGCGTCTATATAGAGCAGCCTCCAGAGCCCGAAGTATTCGTCAAGGTACTCCCGGAATAGGCCTTGGGCGGAAATATTCTTGAAGTCGAGCACCACGAAGGATTTGCTGAAGACGATATAGTCTCGGCCCTTCCCGCGCTTCCAGCGCATCGCGGGGTAGTACGCGCTGGGCAAAAAGCGCGCGTCCAGCACCTGTTTCAACACCTTCGGGTGGTAGGCGTCCACCAAGAGCTCGAGATAGCGGACGCCGCGCTCCTCGAGGAATATCACGATGGAATTGAGCAGGTGGGTCAGGTCGGGGTTCTTCTCGTGGCCGCCGATGATGACCGCGTGGTGGTCGGACCTAGAGTGGTGGAGATATATTTCGGCCGGCGGGTCCCGGCTGACCAAGAGCAGGTTCGGCTTATGGAACGGAAAAAACTGCATATGCAGTTTCCGTTCCGACTTCAGGCGCTCCCAGCGTTCCAGGATGAAGTTCGGGGCCTCGACATGCTCGAACTCCATCCATCCTCCCGAGTAAGGAGACGGCGGGGTGAGCGCCAGTTCATGCCACTGGGCGTCCTCAAGTCCCGCGGCCTTCCTGACGATATCGTAAAAGGGTTTCAGCGCCGTGGGAAGTTTGGGCGGAGTGATTCGACGAGACAGAGCTCCGTCCTGGAAATAGGCGCTGAGGCAGTGCGTTTCATAGTTATCCACCTTCCGCACATTGGGGAAGACTCCGAGTTCCTTGAAACCTAGGTTTTTAAGCAGTTTTTGGGGAGCCGCTGAGATGGTCCGAGCCGTCGCGTAGACGCTGTTGGCTTGTCCCGTCTCCTCCACCAGGTGCCGGATGCCCATGCCGATCGCGCGCTGGGTCAGGCCCGAGCCCCGGAATTGTGGATGCACGACCGCGCCGAATACCTTGGCCAGCTTGACATCCGGATCCACGCAGAAGATGACGGAACTCACCAGCCTTCCGTCCGTCTCGCCCACGAGCCAAGAATAGTTTTCCTTATGGAGCGAGTCGACCGTCTCGTGGGCGTCGTAGATGATGCTGAGCGGATATTTCCCCTGATACACCTCGTTGTAGAGGGCGCGGATTGAAGGGGCGTCCGCCGGGGCGGCCAGACGCACGAGAGCTTTGCGGCCGCCTTGCAGGGGAGCTTGGAGCCTGAGATCGGGTCGCGAGAAGGAGGAGGGCATTCTAGGAGACAGACGAGCGCGCCGCGCAGAACTCTTGGAGATACCTCGCATAGGGCTTGGGGCCCGCCGGATGCAAGTCGCCGGTACGTTCCAACGAACGGGCGAAGACGACGTAGTCGCGACGGGTCTCGCCGTCGCTTCTAAGACATGGAAAATAACCGCAGGGAGCGTAGCCGGCGCGCAGGATGGCCTCGATGCTTGACGCATCCGATGCGTCGTTGATGATCTCGATATAGGCGACGCCGTATTCATGGAGTCGATCCGATAGGGCGCGGTAGAGGGCTATCGGATTGACCGAAACGGTGATATGCTCCCCAAGGATGGCCGCGAAGCGGGTCGCGGGAAAAAAGGCGGCAAAGACCTCGATCCCCTGGTCCGGGCTGGTAAAAAGCACGTTGGGCGTTTGGAAGGGGTAGAAGTTGACCGAGAGTTTCCGGCGCTCCCTGAGCCCGCGAAACTTTTCGGCCACGAACAAAGGAGCCTCTATCCTTTCGATCGCCGGGAGATCCATCGATAGGTCGGGCAACCTGGGGATGGAGGCTTTCGGGAGCTCGCCGAGACCGCAGGCCCGGCGGGCGAGAGCGTAGAAGGGCTCGACGGCGGGGTGAATCGCGAAGCCGGAGTAACGCTTGCGGGAGAGAACGTCGGGAGCGTACCAGACGCTCAAGCCGTTGAGCTTGGAAGGATCCGCGGAGACGGCGCTCGGGAAGACTCCCAGCACCTTGAAGCCGTGCTCCAGCGTCAGCTCCTGCTGCTCCAGAGTCACGGTACGGGTCGTGCAGTACACCACGTCTACGGAGTCCCGGCGCCTCAGCTCTTGCATGAGCAAGGCCAGGGCGCCGTTTAAAAGTTCATGGCGATTGTCTTGGAACGGCGCGGCCAGCATCCGATGTATCTTGCCGAGGCGGTTTTCCGCCTCTAGGGTTATGGAGACCGCCGCCAGGATTTCGCCTCCTCGTTGGGAGAGCGCCCATACCCGGCGGTTGTCGCGCATTTCTTCGGATAATCGGCCGGGATCCAACGGGCGCCGCGTTTTATGCGCGTCGTCGAGCTCAGTCCGGTCGAGCCGCGCGATCGCGGGAGCATCCTCTGGGGATGCGATTCGATAGAGGGGGCCGGACCGAGACGTCTTATGCATTGGAAGGTCCGATTCCCGCCGCGATCGCGGACGTCGTGCCCGCGGGTGCGCGCGCCGCGGGAAGAGGCAGCGCATCCTTGCCCGCGGCCTTCGGGGATTCCTCCTCCAGGGCTAAAAACAGGAAATAGCCCGCGAGGCTCAGGACGCCGACGCCCTGGATAATGCAGACCTTGGGCGGCGACAGGCGGTCCGCCAAGAGCCCGAACAAAAAGTAGGCGAGCGGGAATGTAAAGCTCAGGATCGCCTGCGTCACCGCGAAGAAGCGGCCTTTCCACTCCGGGCGGACGATCTCCTGATAGAGAGCGACGGATTTGACGTTATTGACGCCCAAGGCGGCTCCGGCGCAAAAGAGAAGCGCGGCGAACAAGACCCGCTCCACGATGAGTCCCTGCAGGAGCAGGCACAGGCCCATCGAGAAAAAACAGGCGGCCCCCAGATGGAGGATGTTGTTGGGGAACCGCGACCATTTGGAGGATAAGGTCCCCGTCAAGAGGCCTATCCACAGGCTGGCCTCCAACTGGCCCAGCAGGGAGGCTCCGCCGCCCAGGGTTTCCTTGGTGTAGAGCGGGAGGATGACCAGGATGGGGGTCATGAAAAAATTAGCGAGGCTCGAGCCAATGAGGGTTTTGCGGATCAAGGGCATCCGCCTCAGGATTTCCCACCCCGAAATATCGGCGCGGGCCGCTTCGGCGCTTTCGTTTCGCCCGACTCGGTATTTGAGTTTTAAGAAGGAGTTGAAGACCGCCGATGCGGCGAAGCTCAGGGCGTTGAGCCAGACGACCCCCAAAAGCCCCGCGCGATCGATCAAGAGGGCTCCCGCCACTGCGCCGCCGAAGCTCGCCAGGTACTGAGTCGACGACTGGAGGGCGACCGCCTCCTCGATGTCCTCGGGGGAAACCGCTTCCGAGACCGCCTTGTTCAGCGTGGGATCGAAAAAGGCTTGGAGGAGCGCGACGGCGAATCCCGTCCCATAGACCCAGGCCAAGCTCAGGCGGGAGGCGAGCAGGCATAGTCCGACGGTCGCTACGGCCAACGAGGATAAAATGTCGCAAGACACCAGGAGAGGCTTGGAATCGCCGCGATCGACGCAGCGCCCTATGAGCTTGACGAACAGCAGCGCCGGAACGGCGCCCGCCACCATGAAGAGGCCGGCATGCCGGCCCGCCCCGTCCGTCGAGGCGGTGATGATCCACCAGAGCATCGCGATCTGGTACATGCGCGTACCCGCCTGGCTCAAAACCTGGCCGAGCCAGATCAGGCCCATATCGCGATTGCGCAAGATAAGCGGAGGACTAACGCCGGTTCTCATGGGCTGATTTCAGGCCCTCTCATCCACTACGCTCTTCACCTTGCCGCTGCGGGCGTTCCTGGGCAGCTCGCCGGGCCGATACAGCTCGACGTGAAGCTGGGAGAGGGTTCCCTCGTCGAGCCTCTCCCGCAGCTTGTCCAGGGATTTCAGCAGGGCCTCCCGGATGCCGGTCTTGAGCCGTTCGGATGGGTCATCGGACTCCGCGCGCAGGATGATGGACTCCCCGTTTTCGTCGTTGCGGGCCGCCAACTGCACGGTCGAGAGGGGCAGTTCGGCGAGCGCTCGAGCGAAATCCCGGTAATGGACGTTCATCATTGCGACCGAGAGGATGTCGTCGGCCCGGCCCAGGTATTCGAAGACCCGGGCCCGCCGGCCGCAGGGGCAGGGGTCGGAAACGATGCGGCCCTGGTCCCCGATCGCGTAGCGGATCAGCGGAAACGCATGCTTGAGCAGGCTCGTGATCAGGATGCGGCCGGCCGTGCCGTCGGGCACGGGTCGCCCCGACTCGTCTACGATCTCCAGATAGTTGAAATCATCCACGGCATGGTGGAGGGCGCCGCTCATATGGGCGCATTGGTAGCCGATCTGGCCGCCGTCGTTGGCTCCGAGGACCGAGGCGATGCGCTGCGTCCGAAGCTCCGTTTCGAGCCAGCGGCGGTCGGAGGGGCTTAACGGGGCGCCGGCGTAGACGACCTTCTCCAAGGTCAGTTCGGAGCCGAGTTTTTTAGCCGCGCGCAGGAACGGGATGAGCTGGGAGGGGATTCCCTGGACGGCGTTGATCGCGAACTTCCTCCATGCCAGGAGGAACGCCTCCGGTTTGGAGTTACCGGCGAAGGCGAAGCTGGCGAGTCCCACGCGCGCGTTGATGTGGTCGAAGGAGACGAAGCTGCCATAAAGGTCTCCCGCCAGCATGAAGTTGGCCAGACGGTCCGTCTCCCGGAGACCGAGGGACGCGAATATCCCGGCCGCGTGAGACACCAGATTTTCCCAATCATGGCGGTCGTAGATCGAAAATTTGGGTTCTCCGGTCGAGCCGCCGCTGCGGGAGACGTACCCGCCTTGCCAGGGGCCGGTCGCCAGGCCCTCGCCCTGGGGCGGCATGTTGGCTTCCATCTCCTCGCGCGTGAGGATCGGCAGCCGGGGCAGGTCGGCCGCCGTTTGAATCTGAATTCCTTGAAGCCTCCTGCGGTAAAACGGGGAAAGCGCCGCCCTGTCGATGAGCCGGCGCAGCCTTCCATCGATGAGGCGCCGCTTGTCGTCGCTCGACAGGGAGGAGGCCGGATCCCAGTCTTCCGGGACGTCCAGACGGGCCAGGCAGAGATGCTTGAATTGGGGAAGATCGTAGCGCCCATCATGGGGGTCGTCGATTTCTCCCTCCGCCATCTTTCCGAGCTCCACGACGCGCAAGGCTCCCGCGCGCAGCAGGCGGCGACACAGCTGCGCCTGCTCCATTTGAGAGGCGGCCAGGCCGACCGTCTGGATGTAGCCTCTCAGGGGCCGCATCGCGCCGACGACCTCGTCGAAATCGTCGAAGGCGACGACGCGCAGGGTCCGGTGGAGCGGGGAGGGCTCGATGGCGGGGTCGCGGTCCAGGAGCACGGTCCAGTCCAGCCCTCGGGCGGACTCCAGAAGCGCTCCCTCCCCGCGGGCCTCGGCCACCTCGAAGACGGAGCGGATCTTCCGTATCTCGACGGCGCTGTCGGCGTCGATGCGTCCCGGCGGCAGGGCCTTGGCGGCTTCCGAGAACGCCTGCGGCAGCGCCGAGACCAGGCGTTTGGCCTCCTCGAGTCCCTGGACGTAGCAAAGCTGCGGCGCGGTGCAGGCGTTTTGGTCCCACAGGCTCGCCTCCCGGGCCAGACAGCCCGCCCAGAATTCCGGAGCGCGCCTTCGCAGGCCTTCCCGGGTCACGAGGCCGAAGCTCAGCTTGGGGCCGAACACGATGAGCCGGGTCCTGGCGGGGAGGCGGTCGCGGTAGGCTCGAACCGCCTCCTCTCCTCCCCACACCACGACGGCGTCGACTCTTTTTTTGAATTCCTCGATGACATCGGCCTGGGAGGAGGAATACTCCACCACGGCGAGCGCCTGGGAGAGAAAATCCTCCTCGTCGCATTCCCGCAGCGAGGCCACGAGCCTGGGGAGAAAGATGTTATCGGAGGAAGACATCTTGAGGATATTGACGTTTCCCGTGATCAGGCCTTCGACCAGCGATCCCGCTGCCCCCACGAAGACGTTGCCTGCCAGGACGTGCAGAACGATTCCCAGCGGCTCCCAATGGGCGGCGCCGAGTCCTTCGTTGAGGGATCCCCGGAGCTCCGTCCGCAGTTTTTTCTGTAGGAATTCCGGATCGAAGGTCCAGCAGAGCTCCTCGATGCCGCGCCGGACCATCTCGGGGGAGAAACCCGTGACCCCGGGCAGGAGGCTCTCGCAGGCCCGCCGATGACTGTAGCTCGGGTCCAGCCAGCGCCGGCGCACGCGCCCCAGGAGGCGCAAAGTTTTGTCCAGGGGGTAGTCCGCCAGGCGTTCGCGCCACGTCTCGGCTTGACGACATAGCCGGGCGGCCTCATCGGCCGTCAGGGCGGAAGTCTCCTCACGCCATTCTCCAAAGAGATATTGGGTTTTCACGGTCAATTCCTTTGGACGATCTCGCCGGCGTGGATGGCGCATCCTTTATGTTTGGTCAGACCGCCGCGTCCCACCAGCGCGAATGTGGGTGAATTATAGCCGCAAGGGCAGGGGTCCTCGTGGTGGAACCCCATGTCCGTCGAGAGGATGGCGAGGTTGGGCATCATCGCGTTGTAGGGAGCGACGAGCTCCAAAAGTCCCGTCCGGCCGGGGGGTGCCGGCTCCAGCGTGAGCGGATCTCGGATCAGCACGCGGCAGTAGGCGGGCACGTGGAATCGATGGCGGCGGCACTCAATGTAAGGGGCGCTGTGCTCGGCCATCCCGTAGCCGTCGCGGATGCGCTCCAACGGAAGGCCGAAGCTCTCGCTCGCCCTGCGCCTGAAGAAGTCGCGGGAGACGCGCTTGTCCTCCGCCGCCTTCCAGCCGCCGCCCGTGACCATCCAGCTTCCCGGGGGCAGCACGATGGGCTCGGAGATTTCGTCGAGCAGGTCATGGATGAAGCTCGGAATGCCGAAAATCCTGACGGGCCGGCCCTCGGTGGAGAATTCCCTCAGCGCGCGCAGCGCGTCTTGCTTCTGGAACGCCCATTCTCCCTGGGGATTTTTCCTTATGGCGTAGAAGCTGCGCGCTACCGGGGCGAAGCGCTGCTGGTTCTTGTCCGAAAAGGCGATGCCCAGGTCCTTGGCCTCCCGCGGGTCGTAGACGAACATGAGGTAATTCGTCGGCTCCTGGGAGACCAGCCCCTCCTCCTCCCACTGGGAGCTCAGCATCGCCTGGCAGCGATCGAGGCTTTCCGGGTCGAACCATATCTGGGTCTTCTGGCCGCGCGTTCCAGACGACGTAAGCTTCAGGGCCGCGCGGTCCTGCGGGAGGGAGGTCAACAGGTAGCGCTTCATGGCGGTGACGCCGAGCATGGGGAGCTTCCCGATGTCCGTCTCCTCCTTGAGCGACGCGGGATCGAAGCCGCGCCGGCGATAAAGAAAGGACAGCTCCGGGCAGCGCCGCTCATGGAACATGGCCATCTCCCGGCAGGCCGCGACCATGAGCCGGCTCTTCTCCTCGGACCAAACATGGGGTTCGCGGATCCTGCAGATTTTTTCCGCGTTCGGCAGCGAGGGGATGCTCTCCGTCATATCAGGCAGGCCGCCTCATATTCGTTTCTGACGGCGTCGAGAAGCTTTCGCGCCCCTTCGGAGACCACCTTGATTTTGTCGAACGCGACTCGCGTCGGACCCAGCGCTTGGAAACGGAAGGCGAGGCGGTCGGAGAAATGGTAGGGCGCGAAACCAGCCGGAAAAAAACCATTGGCGGAAAGCATCTCATAAGCCGGTCCCAGTCCCGGAGCGTCCAAGGGGATTTCCACCGCCGCGTATTGGAACCCGTTGCGCAGGAACTCCCGCCACTGGGCCGATATTTGCTCCAGGGCCTCGCGCCCGGGTTCCGACAGGTCGAAGAGGACGCTTGCTTGGGCCGACTGGCAATCGGTTTTGCAGCTGCCGCGCTCCGGAAGGGTCTGGAACCGAGGGGTGTGAGCCCACCGCAGGCCCAGGGGCTTGAGCAGGAAGCCGAAGGAAGAACCGAGACTTTCCGGCAGGAGGACCTCCCGGCCGAAAGGATGGCGGACCCTCGGGATGAGGCTCGTCAGGAGGCTGTAGCGGTCCATGTCTTGAGGGTCCGGGCCGATGCCGAGTTTTTCCAGACGGGCCTGGGTCTGGCGGGACTGGCAGCCCACGAAGAGAGCCAGGTCGCGGGTGCCGTACCTCAAGAGGTGCTTCTGGGTGTAGTCGTGGTTTGTCACGAAATCCAGGAAGCAATACTGCATCGACGTCTCGCGGATCGTCTCCATCGTCTTCTCGAACAGCAATCCGAAGAGTCCTCTCGACTTGACGGCCGGGTCCACGATGCCCATCGCGGCCTCATAGACCGTGGGAGCCTTGTTTTTCCTGACTAGGCCCACGTGGCCCACCAGCCGGCCGTTTGGGCGAGCCGCGACTATGGAGAGGAGCTCGCCCTCCGCGAGCATCGCCCGGAGCTTGTCGGGGTAGTAGACCACTTCGTTGATGTAGCGGTAGCCGTAGACGGTGTGGAAAAGGCGGCTCAAGGCGTCTTCCTCTCCCGAGGACAGCGGCCGCAGCGTGATCTTCTCCTCTTGGGGAACGACCGTCATGATCGAGGGATCGGCCGGAAGGGAGCGGGCGGCCGCCCCGGCTCCCAGACGAATTTCCAACACCACTTTTTGGCCGCGGCGTCCGAAGTTCTCGACCGAGACGCGGTCGGCATGCTTGGATGCCTCGCAGAACTTGGCGAAGTAGCCCGAGTTGAGGCCGCTGCGGCGGCCTCCATTGAGCAGGATCGGCACGCCCCGGTTCCATATCCCGATGAGGAGCTTGCCCTGCCGCTCCGATATCTCCAGGGCGATCGGCTCCTCCGACTTGCCGCCGGCGTTGTTCTCGAACACCATGGTCAGGGCGGCCGAGACGGCCGTCTTGAGGTCCGCTTGGTCGCCCGGGGCCCTGGCGAACTCCTGGGCGAATGAAAGGACGAAATCGACCGCCGGGTCGAGCAGGATTTTGCGCGGTGCTATCTCGAGACGCGCCGCCAGGCCATTCAGGGGGTCGCTTAAGCGCATGATGCGGCGCTCACTCAATGGCATCGATGACCCGGATCAGCTTGCCCGTGCGCGGGTTCGTGGGGAGCGATCCCGGCTCGAGCAACTCCACCGTCACGGGCCAGATGGTCTTTTCGGAGACGGCCCTGCGCAGGGTCGGGCGTCCGGAGCACACCTGGTCAACGAGCGCCTGCCCAAGCCGCGCATGCTCGCGGCGGGCCGCCGGAGACTCGACGCGGAGGATGAGACGGTCGCGGCCTCGCGTTCGCGCCTTCTGCATCTGGACGGTTCCCGAAAGTCCACGGATGCGGCCGACCGCTTGTTGGATGTATTCGTAATCCACCGAGTCGAACCCTATTCTCAGGATGTCGTCTCCGCGGCCCAAGAGCCGGAAAAGGGGGGTGGTCCTGCCGCAGGGGCAGGGCCGTCCGATCCATTGAGCCCGGTCGCCCACCCGATAACGCACGATGGGCGTCAGTCGCCTTGGGAACGCGGTCGCGTAGATCATGCCGGTTTCGAGGGGGGCGCAGGCCAGACCCGTTTCCTCATCGACGATCTCAAGGTAGCATTGGTCGTCGTGGGCGTGGAATACGCCGGTCGGGCAGTACAGACATTGATACCCGATATACCAGGAGTCGACCGTTCCATAACCGGGAGCGGCGATGAGCCTCACGCCGAAACGCTCGCGAAGCTCTTTCTTATCCGCCTCGTAGAGGTGTTCTCCGCCGTAATAAAATTTATCGATCCGGATCCCTTTGAGCCCCAGTTTCTCCATGCCGCGCAGGCAGTTCAAAGCCACGCTGGCGATCCCCGCGATGCAGTTGACGTCGAATAGCTTTACGACCGTATGGATGAAGTCCACCGGAGTGTGGTTCGAGAATGGAAAATTCATGCAGCCGTACTGCTGGAGCATGCGGTGGATGTGGAGGAAGGTCATGTAGAGACCTCCTACCGCGAACAGGTTGCACACCCTGTCTCTCGAGCTTAATCCCGTTGCATGGAAGCCCCTTGCATTGGGCAAGTAAAGATTCTCCAGCTCTTCGTGGCTGAAGAGGGTCGTCTTGGGCCGGCCCGTCGTGCCTCCGCTTTGGAAAACGGTATAGCGGCCGGTTTTGTCCGCCAGGAGCCGGCGGCTGTCGGGAGGGAGAAGGCGGCGCATCTCGCCGGAGGCGAGCGGCGGGACTTCGAGCAGGGGATGCGGCGCCCCCGGATCGAATTTCGAGAGGCGATCCCGGTAGAAAGGGACATGGCGCGCGGCATAGCGGACGTACTCCTCCAATTTCCTGGAAATGACGCGCTCCCGCGTCGGCTCGGCAGCGGACTCCCAAGCGTCGTAGAATATTCGCCGCCGATTTTTTAGAAGCGTGGTCACGGCTTTAGCAACCTCTCCAGGCGTAGACCGAGCGGCCTGTCAGTCAATGAGCGGGACTTCTCTCTTCTCCTGGGTTGGCGCGGGAGTTTCTCCGATAGCGACACGGATAGGGCTTTTTCCTTGGAGCCCGCGAGCGATCGGAGGAGGTCCGCGAAGTAGTTGTTATAGCTGACGGGCCGGCCATTGATGGTGATCCCGGCGAAGTCGAACGCCGAGAGCTCCGAATCGGCCAATTTAAAATGCTTGGCGGACGCCTCGGGAGAAACGGAGTAGACGCGCTCGCCGAGCTCCGGCGCGGCCGCGAAACCGGAGTGTCGGGCGGGGTCGAAGGAAAGCTCGATGACGCGTTCCCCTTTCTCCTGCGCGGGGCTTTCGGGCACCTGATGGACATCGGGAATGACGGTGGAGGCGGGTACGAGGTAGAATTTAGCCAGTTTTTGCCTGTCCCAGCCTCTCTGCACCGCCGCTATCCAGGCTTCCACGCCCATGGGTCCCTGGAAAATGGTATCGATCGCCTGCCAAAGGCCGTCGGTCCCCCGGACCAAGGTCGTCACGTGGAAGCGCCACTCCGGCTGCGGCCCGGAGCGCAGGTCCCCGATGATGAAGAGCTCGCTGATGCTTCCCGCCGCCAATCCCATTTGCCGCGCCAGGAGGCGCACCGCCATCGCCCGGCCGAAGCAGAAGCCGATGAAGCCGTCCGGATCGTAGCGCGCGAGCTTGCGCGGGTCATCGAGGCCCGCGACGGAGTGACGATAGGCCGCGTTCCAGAGAGACCGCCTTTGGGCACGATCCAGGGACGTGAGATGGGAGGGGGAGTCTCTATCTATTTTCAGGTAAAGCGCGCGCAGCGGATCTTGGTTTCCGGGAGGTGCCGGGGGGGCGTTCGCCGGCGGGACCTGCATGGAATCGCCGCGGCCAGGCCCAGCCAAGAGACCCCTCGCCGCTTCCGGGGATGATGCGTTGAGACTCAGCGATCGCGAATTTTCGATGGCAAAATCGAAAGCCGCGTTGAGCAGCTCCGAATCGCCCGGGAGCTTGGAGATTTCCTCTCCGAGGGCCTGGACACGGCGCAACAGCGGGGCGGTTTTCGCGGAGGCGGTTTCCACGGCGAGCGCGGCAGTTCTCCTTTCGCTCTGCCCTTGCTCGCTGATAGCTCGCAAGGACTGGGCGATCGGAGAAAGGCCTTCGCCCTGTCCTCGACGACTAGGGTCGGCGAGGGCGGGCGCGGCAGTGCTCCTCTCGCCCTGTCCTCGACGACTAGGGTCGGCGAGGGCGAGCGCGGGCTGGAGGGGAAAAAACCTTTGCGGCAAGGCCGAGCGATAAAGGTCCGTCCGGAGGTTCAGGGCGGGTTCCGAGAAAGCCCGCACCCGTGGCGGCGCCTTCCTCGCGGGTTGAGCCGCCGCTGCCGCCGAGAAGGACGCGGAGGCGGCGCACAGCGCCGTGATCGCGAGGGCCATGCACGCCAAACAGCGGCACAGGGATCGCGCGAGGCGCACCATGGCCGCATTATAGTCCAACCCGGCTTCCACCGTCTTGAGCCTTTAGCTCCGGCCCAAGTGGGGCGAAAGGCCTATGTTATTTTGCGCGCTGTTTTGTGGGCCCACTACGGCACAGACCGCTCTCCGCGGGGCTTGGTCCGACCTCTAAGCATTGTAGACTTCGCTGCGATGTCCTAGGGTCAAAACCAATACAAGCAGCTCCGACTTCCTGATTTTATAAAGAATCCGCCAGTTGCCGACGCGGTAGGACCACCGGTCGCTGAGCAAGCCCGTAAGGCGCTTGCCCGATTCGGGGTGTTCGGAAAGTCTATGGATGACCTTGCGCACACGCTCTTTTAGCGTCTTATCGAGCTTTCCGATCCGGCGCGCCGCTTCCTGCGTATACAGGACGCGGTAGGTCATTTGAAAATGTCTTCATGTTCCACGAGGCGTAGGGCGCGCTCATCTTCCTCGGCCTTGAGGAGGGAAAGCATGAGTTTCTTATCGGCGAGTATCTCGATGGTTTCCAGTTCTTCCGGCGACATGAGTACCGCTGAAGCGGTCCCGTTGCGGGTAATAATGACCCGGCCGCGCCTTTTCTTGCCCAGGGCGGCCACCAGTTCGGGTAAATGAGCCCGCACATAGGAAACGGGAGCGATCTTGGTCATAGGCTGAGCCCTCCAAATCATTGTACATGATTCTGTACAATTTTTCCAGGGGGACGCGGACACCGGGGTTGCGGCCGGAATCAGTTGGAAATCGGGCGTCCAAGAAACCGGACGGCCTCATCGGCGGCGCGGGCGCCCGAGACGATGGCGCCCTCGATGGATGGCATGTCGGTGTCGACCCCGGCGAAAAAGATGCGCCCCAGGGGCTTGGCGACCCGCGGGCGCACCTGCGTCAAGTAACCCGGGAAATTAATCGGCATCGCGTGGCCCCAGCGCAGGATGCGCATCCCGTGCACCTTGGAGCGGGAGCCTGGAAATAGTTTTTCCAAATCGGCGACGATTTTCTCTCCCAAGGCCTCATCCGAG
>JACQPI010000017.1 GCA_016207585.1 Elusimicrobiota bacterium
CTCGCGGAGCTGCTCAAAGACCACGGCCTGTCCTGCGTGCGGGATGCCGTCGGACGCAGCGTGGAAACCTTGGAAGGAAAAAGATGACCGAGATCATCGTCGCCCTGGACGTCGACACGCTCGGACAAGCCGAGGAGTTGCTCCACCGGCTCCACGGGACCATTTCATTCTATAAGGTCGGCATGAGGCTGTTCACCGCCCATGGGAAGCGCGCCGTGGACCTCGTGCGCCGTTTCGACGGGAAGGTTTTCCTTGATTTAAAGCTGTTCGACATTCCCCAAACGGTCTCCGATGCGGTGCGGCAAGCGCAGCATCTCGGAGTCCAATCGGTGTCGCTGCATCTCTGGGGCGGCGGGGAAATGCTCAAGGCCGCGACCTCAGTCCGACCGCGTCCCAAACTATGGGGAGTGACCGTTCTCACGAGCCTCTCCCCGGACGACCTCCGCTTCCTGCACCCCGGACTGGAACTCGAGAACCTGGCGTCCCGCTTGGCGCGCCTCGGCAAGACGCATCGCATGGACGGGATCATTTGCTCGCCGCATGAAGTCCAATCCCTGTCCCAGGCGTTGGGCGGAGATACCTGCTTCATCACGCCGGGGATCCGCCCCGCGCAGACCATCCCGGACGATCAACGGCGGGTTATGACCCCGCAGCAGGCGGCCCGGCTCGGCATTCGTTACCTCGTCATCGGCCGCCCGATCACCAAGGCCCCCGACCCCCTGCGCGAGGCGCAAGACATCCTGGCGGATATAAAGCAAGCCGCTCCCAAAAGCCTGGAGGCGCCGTGATTGAATCCCTGCTCCGCGAACGGCGGGCGCTCTTGAGCGGTCATTTCCTGCTTTCCTCCGGACTCCACAGCGGGCAATACGTCCAGTGCGCCCGCCTTTTCGAGAACTCGCGCGACGGCGAACGCATCGGAGCCGCCTTGGCGCGCCTGGCCCCGCCCGCCGCGCAGGTCGTGGTCTCTCCGGCCTTGGGAGGCATCCTGCCAGGCTACGAAACGGCCCGCGCACTGGGAACTCCCTTTCTTTTCACAGAACGATCCGGAGGGGAGATGGAGCTACGCCGAGAGTTTCGCGTCGAACCGGGTCAAAAAGCGCTGATCGTGGAAGACGTCCTGACGACAGGCCGATCGACGCGCGAGGTCGCCGAGACGGTGAGCCTCCGGGGAGCCGTGCCGATAGGGGTTCTCTCGGTCATCGATCGCGGCGGCGGCAAAGACACGGGATTGCCGGCTCGCAGCCTCCTGAGCCTGCCCCTTGAAACGTTTGCTCCGGAAAACTGCCCGTTGTGCGCACGGGGGCTGCCCCTGGAGAAGCCGGGCAGCCGCGCCATGAGCGCGCCGCCGAGACCCCGGGAAAAGGAAACAGAATGCTGACCTATAAAAAAGCCGGCGTCGATACCGCGCGAGCCGATCGTCTGGTCGATTTCATTCAAAAGAAGGCTCCCGCCATCGGCGGATTCGCCGGGCTCTACCCGCTGAGGCTCCAAGACGGCGAGGATCAGTTCCTCGTCGCGTCCACCGACGGCGTCGGGACAAAACTGAAGATCGCTTTCCTGCTCGACCGCCACGAAACGGTCGGCATAGATCTCGTGGCGATGTGCGTCAACGACCTGATCACCTGCGGGGCAAAGCCCCTGTTCTTTTTGGATTATTACGCGACCGGCCGCCTGGACTTGCGCAAGTCTAAGCGCATACTGACGGGCATTCTCGAGGGCTGCCGGCAGGGGCGTCTCGCCCTCCTGGGCGGCGAAACGGCCGAGATGCCGGATTTCTACGACCGGGAAGAGTACGACCTCGCCGGGTTTTCCGTCGGGATCGTCGCGCGCGGCGACGTGATCGACGGAAGCAAGATATTCCCGGGAGACCTCCTACTGGGCCTCCCCTCCTCCGGGCTCCACTCGAACGGTTTTTCGCTCGTGAGAAAGATCTTTTCCGAACGCGAGATGCGGCGGCTGGGCGCCGAGCTCCTGACGCCGACGCGCATCTACGTGGAGGACGCGCTCCGGCTTACGTCGGGGCTGCGGCAAGCCGGGCACCTCGTGCTGGGCATGGCCCACATCACGGGAAGCGGAATTCCAGGGAACCTTCCGCGCATCCTGCGCGATGGCTGCAAAGCGGTCGTTCGCAAACGCGCTTGGCCCCGACCGGAGATTTTTCAAAAACTCCAAAAGCGCGGAGGAGTCGCCGATTCCGAGATGTGGAATACCTTCAATATGGGAATCGGCATGATCGTGGTCATCCGCCCCGGCTCCCTGGCCCTGGCGAAAAAGCTGCTGCCGCGGGCCCATCTCATCGGGGAGATAGTCGGCGGCAAGCCCCGGGTCGTCTTCAGCAACGAGTGATGATTCGAATCGCGGTATTCGCCTCCGGAGAAGGCACGAACCTTCAGGCTCTCCTGGACGCCGTCCGCAGCCGTCGCGTCCGAGGGGAGATCGCGCTGGTCGTCTCTTCGAACGAAGCGTCGGGGGCCGTGACGCGAGCGCGACGCGCCGGCATCGCCTGCGCCGTGCTGGCCCCCAAACAATTCCAGGACTTGGATGAGTACAGCGCCGCCCTGGCCGCCGAATGCAAACGAGCCTCCATCGATCTCATCTGCCTGGCGGGATTCATGCATCAGCTCAAATCTCCCCTTTTAACTGCCTTTTCCAACCGCATCCTCAACATTCATCCCGCCCTCCTGCCGGCCTTCGGCGGGAAGGGGATGTACGGCCCGAGGGTGCATGAGGCGGTCCTGAAGGCCGGCGCGCGCGTAAGCGGCTGCACGGTTCACTTCGTCGACGAGATATACGATCACGGCCCGATCGTCTCGCAACACGCCGTTGCGGTGCTGCCGTTCGACACGCCCGCGACCTTGGCGGCGCGCGTGCGCACTCAGGAGCACTGGGCCTATCCCGAGGCGGTGCGCCTCTTCTGCGAAGGCCGCCTGCGCACCGAAGATCGCCAAGTCCGCGTTGCGCCCTCCTCACGGGATCAAACCGACCGCCTCAAGCGCGCGCTCCTGTCCGTCTCCGACAAAGCTGGAATCGTGGAATTTTGCCGCGGCCTGCAGGACTTGGGAATCGAAGTCGTGTCGACCTCCGGGACCGCCAAGGCCCTTACGGCGGCCGGCATCGAGGTGCGGCAGCTCGATACCATGACCGGGTTTCCCGAGATACTCCAAGGCCGGGTCAAAACGCTCCATCCCAAGATCCACGGCGCGATCCTCCTACGCCGATGCGACCCCGAGCAGCTGCGGGAGGCGGAGCTTTTCGGCATCGAACCCATCGATCTGGTCGTCGTCAATCTCTATCCCTTCGCGCAAGCCGCGGCCAACGCCGTTTCCCCGCGGGAACGCGAGGTGATCGAGCAAATCGACATCGGGGGAGTCGCCCTCATCCGGGCCGCGGCCAAAAATTTCGACGACGTGACGGTGGTCGTGTCCCCGCAAGACTACGGGCCCCTTTTGCGCGAGATCGAAACCTCCCAAGGGAGGGTTTCTCTCGAGACCCGCAAACGGCTGGCCGCGGCCGCCTTCCGGCACACGGCGCAATACGACACGATGATCGGCCAATCCTGGAGCGCATCCGTTCCCGACCCGGCGCCGGCCGCACTCTCCGCCGCGGCGGAACGCTTTCCCGCCACGCTCCGCTTAACCCTCGACAGGGTCCAGACGCTGCGCTACGGGGAAAATCCTCACCAGGCCGCCGCGCTGTACGCCCCGCATCCGAGTCCTCCCTCTTTCGAACAGCTCCACGGGAAGGAACTTTCCTATAATAACCTCTTGGATGCGGCCGGGGCCTGGGAACTCGCGTGCGATTTGCCCGAGTCGGGCGCCGTTGTTTTCAAACACGCGACCCCCTGCGGAGTCGCCACGGGAGACGACGTGACGCAAGCGTTCTCAAGGGCGTGGAGAGCGGATCCGCTTTCCGCTTTCGGCGGCATCGTCGCGCTGAACCGCCCCTTATCAAGGGCCATTTCGGAAGCGCTCCTTTCCCGGTTCGTCGAAGTGGTCGTGGCCCCGGACTTCGAGCCAGAAGCCCTGGAGGCGCTGCGCAAGAAAGCGAGCCTGCGCCTCCTGCGCAAGGGGCTGCGCCTCGACGACTCGTTGCGGCTGCGCTCGATCGACGGGGATATCCTCGTCACGGAACCGGACCGCCAACTGTTGGGCGAGGTCCGCGTGGCGACCCGGCGAGCGCCGAGCGCCGCCGAGGACCGCGCTCTCCGCTTCGCGTGGATCGTCGCCAAACACGTCCGGTCCAACGCGATCGTCCTGGCCGGACCGGACGGGACGGTCGGGATCGGCGCGGGACAGATGTCCCGGGTGGATGCGGTGGCTGTGGCTGGAATGAAATTCAGACAGTTTCTGAAGGACAATCCACCTCCGCCCGTCTTGGCGATGGCGTCGGATGCCTTCTTCCCGTTTCGGGACGGCATCGACGCCGCGGCGGATATCCACGTGACGGCCGTCATCCAGCCGGGCGGCTCCGTCCGCGACGCCGAGGTTGTCGCGGCGGCGGATGAACACGGCATGGCCATGACCTTGACCGGCATGCGGCATTTCAAACACTGATGGCCCGATACGCCGACGCGCTCCTGACGCTCGAAGACGGCACCGTTTTCAGAGGCCGCTCGTGCGGAGCCCTCCTCGAAACCGCGGGAGAGGTCGTCTTCAATACGTCGATGACCGGTTATCAAGAAATCCTGACCGATCCCTCCTACAAGGGCCAGATCGTCTGCATGACGTATCCCCATATCGGCAACTACGGCATCACCCGGGAGGACTCCGAGTCGGCCCGACCCTGGGTGGAGGGCCTGGTGGTCCGCGAGCTGTGCCGTACGCCGTCCAACTGGCAGTCGACCGAAGCGCTCGACGTCTTCCTGCGCAGAAACGGCATCCCGGCTATCGAAGGGATCGACACGCGCGCCCTGACCCGCCTGCTGAGAACCCGAGGTTCCTTGCGAGCCGTTCTGTCCCCCCTCGATTCATCCGTGCCGCGGCTGCTGGCGAAAGCGCGGGCCCTGCCTTCCATGACCGGACGCGACCTGGCCCGAGTCGTCACCTGCCGCCGCCCCTACGCCTGGACGGAAACGCTCCCGGCCGGGATATTCTCGCTGCCTCCGCAAGCCGCGTCCGACCGGGAGGCGCCGCCGCATGTCGCGGTCTTGGACTTCGGCGTCAAATACGGGATTCTGCGGTGCCTCGCGTCCGCGGGCTGCCGCGTGACGGTCCTTCCGGCTGCTGCGACCGCGGAAGACGTCCTCTCCCTGTCGCCCGACGGCATACTTTTGTCCAACGGTCCCGGCGACCCGGAGCCCGTCCAATACGCGGTCCAAACCGTACGGCGGCTTCTCGAGACGCGCGTGCCGATGTTTGGAATATGCCTGGGACACCAGCTTTTGGGGCTGGCCCTGGGCGCCAAGACCTACAAGCTCAAATTCGGGCACCACGGAGCCAACCATCCGGTGCGCGACCTCGAAACCGGCAAGGTCGAAATCACGGCGCAAAACCACAATTTCTGCATCGACCCCGCTTCGCTCCCGCCGCAAGCCAGGTTATCCCATATCAACCTCAACGACCAAACCTGCGAGGGGTTCTCGCACGCCCAACTGCCCGTTTTTTCCGTCCAATACCATCCGGAAGCTTCCGCGGGCCCGCACGACTCGCGTCATCTGCTCTCGCGATTTCTCCGGCTCATGGACGAACATTCAGGAAAAATCACCGGCCCCCATGCCCAAGCGCGCTGACCTTCAAAAAATCATAGTGGTCGGATCGGGTCCGATCGTGATCGGCCAAGCCTGCGAGTTCGACTACTCCGGCACGCAGGGGATCAAGGCTCTTAAGGAAGAGGGCTACAGCGTCGTGCTCGTCAACTCCAATCCCGCCACCATCATGACCGATCCTCAGTTGGCGGACCGCACCTACATCGAGCCCTTGACGCCGGAATTTCTGGAAATGGTGATCGCGCGGGAAAAACCGCAGGCGCTCCTGCCCACGCTGGGAGGACAGACCGCTCTCAACCTGGCGGTCGCGCTGTCGGAACGCGGCGTGCTGGAACGCCATGGCGTCGAACTGATCGGAGCGAAACTGTCCGCCATCACCCAAGCGGAAGATCGCCAGCTCTTCAAGTCCGTGATGCAGTCCATCCCCCTGGACCTGCCGCGAAGCCGCGTCATCACGGGGCTCGGCGAGGCGCGCGGGGCGGCGCGCGAGCTTGGGTTTCCCCTCGTCGTGCGTCCATCGTTCACGCTGGGGGGAACGGGCGGCGGCGTCGCATACCACATTCAGGAGCTGATCGCGCGGACCTCCAGCGCCCTGGAGGCCAGCCCCTCCAAGAAGGTGCTCCTGGAAGAATCCGTCATCGGCTGGAAGGAGTACGAACTGGAGGTCATGCGGGACTGGCGCGATAATTTCGTCGTCATTTGTTCCATCGAAAACGTGGATCCGATGGGGGTGCATACGGGCGATTCCATAACCGTCGCTCCAGCCCAGACGCTGACCGACCGCCAGTACCAGGAGATGCGCGACGACGCCCGGCGGGCCGTCCGGGCGATCGGCGTCGAAACGGGAGGCTGCAACGTCCAATTCGCGGTCGATCCGAAGACGGGGCGCCGGGTGATCATCGAGATAAACCCGCGCGTTTCGCGCTCCTCCGCCCTGGCCTCCAAGGCGACGGGCTTTCCGATCGCCAAGATAGCGGCCAAGCTCGCGGTGGGATACTCGCTCGACGAATTGCCCAACGACATCACCCGCAAGACGCCCGCGGCCTTCGAGCCGGCGATCGACTACGTCGTTACGAAAGTCCCCCGCTTCGCCTTCGAAAAATTCTACGGCGCGGACGAGGACGTTCCCCTGGACACCAGCATGAAATCTGTCGGCGAGGCCATGGCGATCGGCCGCACGTTCAAGGAGTCGCTCCAGAAAGCCCTGCGGAGCCTTGAGATCGGGCGCCCCGGCTGGACCGCGCAGCCGGCCGGTCGCAAACTCTCGGCCGCCCAAAAGGCCCAACTGGAACGTAAACTGACGACGCCCGGCTCCGAAAGGATATTTTGGATCAAGACAGCCCTGCAGAGCGGGTATGGCGTACCCGAGGTCTCCACGGCCACTCGCATCGATCCGTGGTTCATCGGCCAGATGCGGGAGATCGTCGACTTCGAGGCGTCGCTGCGCTCGACTCCCCTGGATCGCGAATCTCTGCGGCGGGCCAAATCCCTGGGCTTCTCGGACCGCCAATTGGCAGCTCTGCGGGGGGGCACCGAAGCGAAAATTCGCGAGCTCCGCAAGCGCTGGGGGGTCCGCCCCGCGTTCAAACGCGTAGATACCTGCGCGGCCGAGTTCGACGCGCAAACGCCCTATTTTTACTCCACCTACGATCCGGAAAACGAGGCGCGGCCCAGCCGGCAGAAAAAGAAGGTCATGATCCTCGGCTCGGGTCCGAACCGGATCGGGCAGGGCATCGAGTTCGATTACAGCTGCGTCCACGCCGTCACGGCGCTGCGGGAGATGGGCTACGAGACCCTCATGGTCAACTGCAACCCCGAAACGGTCTCGACAGATTACGACGCATCGGATCGGCTCTATTTCGAGCCGCTGACGATCGAGGACATCCTCGAAATCATGGACTTGGAGAAGCCGGCGGGGGTCATCGTCCAGTTCGGCGGGCAAACCCCCCTAAACCTGGCGCTGCCCTTGCTCCGCGCCGGCGTTCCCATCCTGGGGACCGCGCCGAAATCGATCGATATCGCGGAGGATCGCCGACGCTTCGCCGCCCTGCTGAAGCAGCTGCGAATCCCGGTTCCCCCACACGGAATCGCCCGGACCTCGGCTCAGGCCTGCCGCATCGCGCGGCGGGTCGGCTTTCCGGTTATCGCGCGTCCCAGCTACGTTCTCGGCGGCCGGGCGATGGAAATCGTATATGATGAACCCGCCCTCAAGCAATATATCGCCGCCAATACGCGGGCCGCGGGCCGACGCGAAATCCTGATCGACCGCTTTCTGGCCGACGCGACCGAAGTCGACGTGGACGCCGTCTCCGACGGCAAGGCCGTCTACATCGGGGGCGTCATGGAGCACATTGAGGAGGCCGGCATCCACTCCGGGGATTCGGCCTGCACGTTGCCCCCGCGGACCTTAACCCCCGAACAGCTTTCCACGGTCGTGGAGTACACCCGCCGCACGGCCCTGGCGCTCAGGGTCGTCGGATTGATCAACATCCAGTTCGCGATCAAAGACGGCGCGGTCTACCTGCTCGAGGCCAACCCCCGCGCTTCGCGCACGGTTCCCTTCGTCAGCAAGGCGACCGGCATCCCCCTCGCCAAGCTCGCGGCGAAGGTGATCGTGGGCGCCCGTCTCAAAAGCCTGCTTCCCAAAGCCCTCGTATCGGCCTCTCCTCCGCCGCTTCCTTATGCCGCCGTGAAAGGCGTCGTCCTTCCATTTCTTCGCTTTCCCGGGGTGGATCCCACCTTGGGACCCGAGATGAAATCCACCGGAGAGGTGATGGGCATCGACACCGATTTTGTCCGAGCCTTCATCAAGAGCCAGGCCGCGGCCGGAACCGCGCTGCCTCCGGCGGGCTCCGTTTTCATCAGCGTCCGCGACGAGGACAAACCCGCCATCCTATCCGCGGCGGCGCACCTCAAGCATCTTGGATTCACGCTGCATGCGACCCATAACACGCGGGATTTCCTCGCCCGACACGGCATCGAGGCTAGACCCGTGTTCAAGATCGGGGACGGCAAGCCCGACGTCGTCGATTTGCTCAAGCAGAAGTCGCTGAGCCTGGTCATCAACACGCCATCTGGCCGGCGGGCCCGCAAGGACGGCTATCGGATCCGTCGCACCGCCCTGGAGCTCAACATCAACTGCATCACGAACATCCATGCGTGCGAAATGGCGATCCACGGCATCTCGATGCTGCGCGACTCCAAACTGTCGGCGAGGCCTCTTCAGGAGCTGCACGCCTCGCTCCCCTATTCCGTGTCCATGCGCCCCCTGTAGGCATGCATATCCCCCCGACCCGGCGCAGCCGTCTGCCGCTCGCGATCGTCCTGGCCTCGACCTTCGCTTCGTTTCTGCTCGCGCCGTTGTACATGACGCATTTGCGCCAGCGCTTTGAGAGACAGCTTCCCGAGATTTGGGCGAACGTAACCAACAACGGCCCCTTCACTTATGTCTCGCCGTTTCTCGTTTCCACGCGCAATCACGAAGAAGGGGTTTACGCCGCAAAGGTCACGCAGATCGTGCGCCACGGCCTGCCCTACGACCCCCATAACGCGCAAGACCGCTCCCTGCGCTCCTGGCTCTTCGATTCCTTGATGTTCTACCCGCTGGCGCCCTTTGCTTGGCTCTGCGGCGGGGACGTCCAGCGCGGTTGGATCCTGGCCCATGCCACTTTCGGTACTTTGTGGGTATTGTGCCTCTATATCCTGTTCCTCCACATCACCAAGGATTCCAGATATTCCCTGTTTTTCGCGACGGGAACTTTTTTCTTCATCGACAGCCTCGAATGGATATTTATCAGCTTGCTGCCCGGCCTAGCCAGAGGAAATCCGGGAGACATGTTGTTTCACCTTGCGGCTCGGGCGGCGGGGGAAATCCAGCTCATGCGGCTCCCCACCCCAGGCATGACCTATCTTTGGCTCTACGCGTCCCTGGCGGCCGTTTACGCGCTCAGCCTGTCGCCGCGCGAGAAAACCGTCACGGCCCTCCTGGCCGGAACGGCGGTCGGTTTGTTATGTCTCGCCCATTTCTACGAGTGGGTTCTGGGCACGACCTGCCTGGCGCTTGCATTCGGCGCGGCGCGGCGCGCCGACATCCCGCCGGCGGGACGTTGGAACGTCGCGGTCGCCGCCGCCGCCGCGGCCTTCTTGTCCGTCTCCTATTACGTTCTGGCTCGCCATCTGACCCACGACGTGATGACGGACATCATCATGCGCATGGGCGACATCCGGCACCGCTCCTTCGACGCGGTCTCCCTCTTTTACTTCGCCTATGCCTTGTTCTTCTTTTGGCAGGCGAAAAAGCGCCCGGGCCCGCTGCGGTGGCTCTGGACCTTTGGAGCGGTCCAAATCCTGGCCTCGGCGCTTCTGCTGAATATCCAGATGGTCCTTCGCTACAACATTCAGTTCGGCCACTTCGCCGTCCTGGGCGCGCTGTCCTCGGCCTTCCTATTGATGAGCCGGCTGGCCGAACTCCAGTCCCTCAAGAAGCGCCTGCAGCCTCATATCTACGTGCTCATCGCGGCGATTTTCGGCTGGGTGGGCCTGCGCGAAAAAGCCTGGTCCGACACGCATTACAAGATATTCGGCACGCCGAGGGACGTGCAGGACGCCGCGCAATGGCTCAACCAAAACGTGCCGCGGAATTCTCTGTTGCTGCTCATCTCCGGAACCTTGACCGAATTTTTGCCGTTGAAAGTCCAAATGCGCTACCTGGTTTTCAACGGGGCTCCCTCCTTCGGCTCCCCACTCCCCACCGATCAAAATATCCAGGGCCTCGCGGCGATCTTGAAGACGGTTCGCGCCGATCTC
>JACQPI010000239.1 GCA_016207585.1 Elusimicrobiota bacterium
GGTCCTCGAGGGTCATGATGTTGATCCCGTCGGAGTTGATGTGGTTGAGGATCGAGTACAGCGTTGTCGTCTTGCCGCTGCCCGTCGGTCCGGTGACCAGGAATAGTCCGTTCAGTTTTTGGATCAGGGGTTCAAAACGGTTTTGTGTCTTCGGGTCCATGCCCAGATCGCTCAAGCCCATTGTGGAATTGGACTGATCCAATATTCGGATCACCACTTTTTCCCCGTGCAAGGTGGGCAATGTGGAGGCCCGAAGATCAATGAGACGTCTTTGGCGGCGCAGAGTGATTTGGCCGTCCTGGGGCAGTTGCTTCATGGTGATGTCCATATTAGCCAATATTTTGATGCGGGAGGTGATGGACGCTATGAGAGCTTCGGGAAACTTATGGACTTGCGTCATTGCACCGTCAACCCGAAAGCGAACGTAGAGGCCGTTATTTTCCGGACCATTTTCCAATAAAGGTTCCAGATGGATATCGCTGGCGCGCTGCCGTAGAGCGAGTTCCCATAACTTATCGACCAACGCCGGGACTTCTCCGGAAATGGCTAGTTCTCGAGCCGGTTTATGAGGCAACAGCGTCATTGGAGATGATCCCAACGCCAAGGGGCCCGCCGGCACCTCGGTTGATTGCCAGTTTCTATCACCCCACGCGCTCCTTAGCTTTCTGATCTTTTGTCGGACGGCGGCATTCAGCTGTGTTGCCTCTGCGGGGGGGAGTTTCTCGCGTGCGGCGAGGTAGGGCTTGCGGATTCTTACCAACTCGTTTTCTGAGAAGAATATGGAGTTGGCGATACTGAGGGTATAGAGATCGGACGCGATATCGAAGGCGGCAGCCGCGTCGGTTTCGCCGGTCCTTGCTTCTACAGAAAATGTTTTATTCCTTATCGCCTCTATTTCTTCAGTCGCTATTTGAACCCATAGGGAATCTCGGAATGTCGGATTCCAACTGGAGAAGCTGTCCATATCTAGACCCGCTTCTGTCCCGGCCTGTTTTAGCTTTGCGAATATCGGCTCCATCTGCTCCAGAACGTCCGGATGGGTGAATCGCGATATGCCGGAGGGCAGCAAGTTGCTTAATGAAGCGGCTCCTGCGGTGGGAGTTCCATAGAGTGCGACGATAACGTGTCCCAACGAAGGCGAGGTGGCGGATGGGAGAGTCGCGGTTACGGTCGAGTGAGCGGCGCGCGAGCCATGAGCGATCGCCGTTCCTAACCCCAAGCCCAAACAAAGTACGCCTGCCGTCTTCCTGGTTTTGGAGAACGTCAATCTTTTAGACGAATGGATTTTTCGGTCCATGTTGGGCATAGGGTAACGAGGGTGTGGTCGGAAATCATGGGCCTTTGGTCCCAGAGGAAAATAGGAAGAAAGGCCTATCTATGCGCCCAGTCCCATCAGGCGTTTATGTCTAAGCAGTTTATGGTAGGTCACCGCGAAGCGGTGCGCCTCGTCGCGCAGCCGCTGGAGAAGCTGCAGGGCCGGCGAGGCCAAGTCGAGCCGGAGCGCATCGGGCCTTTGGGGCAGGAAAATTTCCTCCAGCCTTTTGGCGAGCGCGGCCATCGGTAATTCCAGTTTCAGCCCCTGAAGCGCGCGTTGCGCCGCCGCGAGCTGTCCTTTCCCGCCGTCTATTAAAATAAGGTCGGGCAGCGCCTCTTGAGCCCCGCGGAGACGGCGGTAGCGGCGGCTTACGACTTCCTCCATGGCGTGGAAATCGTCGATTCCGGGGACGGTGCGTATCCGGAAACGCCGGTAATGGTCCTTGTAAGGCTCGCCGCCCTGGAAACAGACCATCGAGGCGACCGTCTGCTTTCCCGAAAAATGGGAGACGTCGAAAGCCTCGACATGGTGCGGGGGGCGCGGCAGGGAAAGCGCCCGTTGGAGCTCGGTGACGCCTCGGGATGACAGCAACCGCTCGGCGAGGTCTTTCGCGCCGACGGCGCGGGTACGCACGCGCTCTCGCATGTGGCCCAAGGCCGAGAGGCCGTCGCGAAGCCGGGCGGCGCGCTCGAAATCGAGTCGTCCTGCCGCCGCTTTCATCTCGGCGCTCCATTCCTTCGAAAGCGCCGCGAATTCCCCCTTGAAGAACAGCGCCGCGTTCTCCGCGATGCGCCGGTAGTCGGCCGCCGCGATGCGGCCGGCGCAGGGGGCCGGGCATTGGCGCGTATGGTAATAGAGGCAGCTCTGGATTTTCCTCCGGGGCAGCGGGGCCTTGATGGAGAAATTCCATCGGCAGGGCCGCAGGGGAAATATGCGGCGCTCCCAGAGGTGGCGCAGAAGGCTCTTGACGGTGGCGGCCTTGGGATAGGGTCCGAAATAAGCGGCTCCGTCGCGCCTCTTGCTGCGGGTCAGGGAGAGCCGGGGAAAATCCTCGTGGAGGCTCAGCCGGACGTACGGGTACGATTTGTCGTCCTTCCACATGGAATTGAACGAGGGCTGATGGCGCCGGATCAACCTGCGCTCCAGAAGCAGCGCCTCGCGCTCCGAGGCGCACGGCACGTAATCGATGAGGCGGATCAGGGGCACTAAGAGGGCGGTCTTGGGATCGCTCCGGGACGGGTCGAAATATTGGGAGACGCGCTTGGCGAGGTCGTTGGCCTTGCCGACGTAGATGATCTGCCCCGAGGAGTCCCTCATCAAGTAAACCCCGCAGGCGTGAGGAAGATGCTCAATGGGGCGTATCATATCGACTTCACCCACTTTTTTGTCGGGGTCCTGCCGGATGGGCCCCTTCCGTTCTGCGGGCGGTGCTGGCGCATCGTCCTCGCCCGGAATGCCTTCCCATCCGTCACCCCCGTTTCCTGTGGATGAAGTCGCGGCCTCCCCCAGATGAACGGCGGGTGGCGTCGATGGGTTGGATCGCCGGGTGCGAGCGTCAGCGAGCAGAGGCGATGGGTCCCATCGACGACAGGACCCGCCCAATCAATGGGGGAGGTCGATATCATGAGTTTGACCGTTCCGTCGGGAAATGGTTTAATAACGGCCCAAGATGCTGGTTTAGGAGACTATTTTCATGGCTAAGATCAAGAAAACGGGACGCCATACCGGCGCGATCAAGGCGGCCCGGCAGGCATACCGCCGCATGCTGCGCAACCGGGGAGTCAAGCGCACGATCCGGCTTTTGGCCAGGCAGCTGGCGGAGGCGGCGAACAAGAAGGATGCCGCGGCCATCGGGCAGTTGTCGCCGAAGGTCGCCTCGGCGTGGGACAAGGCCGCGAAAACGGGCGCCATCCATTGGAAGGCCGCCGCCCGCAAAAAATCCCGGCTCGCCCTCTTGACGCAAAAGTTGCTGGGTCCATCCAAAACCGCCGCCGCGAAATAAGCTCACGATGGCGCGCGAGCGCCTCCCGCCGTCTTCAAGCCTGGGTTTCCGAGCAGCCGGACGGCGAGACGTTCCAGCTCGATGCCCGCGTCCAGCCAAGGCTGCGATTTGAGGGCGGCTTCCAGCGCCAGGCAGTCCGTCAGATGCGACAGTAGCTCCCTTTCCCGCCACCGTTGGACCCATTGGGGAAAATCCCGGTCGTAGTACGCTTGGAGGCGCAGTTCCCTGAATATCTGCTCCTGGGAGCTTCCGGACGCCTGCAGCCTCTTGGCTTTCAGCAGCTTATTGAGGGAGCCCGTGATCTGATGGAGGAGCCTGAAGGGCTCCTCGCCGTCCTCCAGTAGACGGCGCAAAAGAGCCATCATCTCGCGGAAGTTCCTGGACTGCAGGGCGCGCGGGAAGTCGAACGGGTTGGCGTTTTGGCGATATCCCAGACAGGCGAGCGCGTCCTCCGGGGAGATGGATTGGCGATTTCGCGCGTATAGAATCAATTTTTCAAGCTCGGCCCCCAGCAGCCTCCACTCGGTTCCCGCCTCCTCCACCATCATCCGGGCGGCTTCCGGCGAGAGGTTTTTTTGCCTCTTGCGGGCTTCCTCGATGAGCCGCTCGGCGGCCTCCGGCGCGCGCAGCGGCTTGCAAAGGACGACGCCTCCCAGGGCGGCTGCCGCGGCGGCGAGGACATCCCGGATATCGAGGCGCCTCTCCTCGGAGCATAGGATGAGGGTCGTCGTTTCCAACGGAGAGCGGAGGTACTGCGCGAGCGTCTTTTTCCCCTCGACGCCGAGCCTCGGGTTCTTGACCACGACCAAGCGCCGTTCGGACATCAAGGGCGGCGTCAGCGCGGCGGCGACGGCTCCCTCGGCGGCTTGAGGAGAGTCTCCGGACAGCTCGTCGAGGTTGAAGGGATCGGGACGGAGAATGTCCTTGAGTTTTTGCAGGGAGATATCCTTCGCCGAGCTGTTTTCCCCGACGAAATAATAGACGGGACGGAACTTGCCGGCCTTCCATTCCTTCTCGGCCTGGGCCGGAGTCAGTTCCATCGCGTCAGTACGGATTGGGGTTGATCGGTTTCGGAGGCGGCGCCGGGGGTTCGTGGGGGGGGGCTTGGTCGGAAATGGCCCGTTGGGACGTGCCTGTGACCGAGCCGAAGCCCTCAAGCACCCTCCGTACGACCGTGCGCGAGAGCTGGTCCCATATCGACTCGCGCGCCTGTTCTTCCGTGAGGCCGCCCTGCAGCGTGGAGGCGGGATAGATGAGGCTTCCCTCCAGGTTGGGCTCTTCCCACAGGATCGTGTTGGCGGTGCGGTCGATGAATTGCAGGGTCAAAAGGATCCTCAATTTATAGACAGTCGGCGTGAGGACCGCGTCGTACTGGACCGGTTGGAGGATGTAGCGGGTAAGGGTGCCGACCACGACGCCGTCGGAGTCGCTCTCCGGCACGATGGAGTAGCGTCCATCGCGAAGGAACTCGTCTCGCACGCGCAGGGTCAGCTTGTCCTCGAGCCCGAACTGCTGGGTCTTGTTGAGCATCGGCCGGATCGCGATCTTGCGGATATTGGCGGGCAGAATCTGCGCAGCGGGGCGGTACGTCACGTCGTCGGGCGCGGCGCACGCGCAGAAGGCGGCGGACAGTCCGACGAGAAGCGCCCTGCGGATCATGCTTTATTTTACGACAATATTGACCAGCTTGTCCGGGACAATAATGACCCGGACGACCGGCTTTGCGCCGATTCCCTCCCGCACCTTGGGCAGGGACAGGGCCGCTTCCCGAACGGCCTGTTCCGGCGCGCCGGCCTGCGCCTCCAAACGGGCCCTGAGCTTGCCGTTGACTTGGACCGCCAGCTCGACGCGATCGTCCTTGAGAAAGCGTTCCTCGTAGACGGGCCATGGCGCGACCGACAGAAATTCCTTGTAGCCCAAGGACTCCCACAGTTCCTCGGTCAGATGAGGCGCGAAAGGGTTGAGAAGGGCGAGCAGGGTCTCGGCGTCCCCGCGCGAGGGGGGGAGCTGCTTTTGTATTTCATTCGAATAGATCATCAGCGCGCTGATCGCGGTGTTGAAGCGGTACCCCTCGATATCGGAGGTCACCTTGGCGATCGTGCGGTGCCGCAGGGAGACGAGTCCCGGCTCCTTCGTCCAGGAAACAGGTTCCTGGAGGAGAACCCAGACACGGCGCAAAAACCGGGCTATTCCCTCTATGCCGCGCATATCCCACGGCTTGGCATCCTCGAAAGGCCCCATGAACATCTCGTA
>JACQPI010000225.1 GCA_016207585.1 Elusimicrobiota bacterium
ACCCTGCCATTGACCTCAACGCGGGTATCCCGAAGCGCTTTTCAAGACTTTCAGCCAGAGGGACGAGACAAGATAATTCTTGATGTCGCTTCGACTCACCCAGCGCGCTTGGGGCGGCATATTTCCCGCGAGGAGATGGGTCGTGCGGACCTCGGCCCGGATGCGGTGATGCGTGATCGTGTGGCGCAGCCTTGCGATGATCGGCCCCGGGCGGATTTTCATATGCCTAAGTTCGGGCAGTCCCCAATGGCCGGGAAGGAATCGCTCCGAATCGTCCCGCTTCCAGAGCAGGACCTTCCCGTCCTTCTTGATCCATAGAAAGGTCCAACGGAGCTGGACCGGCTTGCGTTTCGGGCCCGTTTCGGGCAATTGAAGTTCCAATCCCTTGAGTCGCGCGGCGCACTTCTCGGATAGAGGGCACCGGCCGCAGAGAGGCGCTTGGGGCAGGCAGACGAGCGCGCCGAGTTCCATGAACGCCTGGTTCCAGTCGCCCGGGCGGTTCGGGTCCAATAGGTCTTCCGCGAGCCGCCAGAGTTTTTTCTGGATCGGCGCGCTTTTGACGTTTCCGCGCAGGGCGTAGAGCCGAGAGAGGACTCGCGCGACATTGCCGTCGAGGACCGGGTAGGGGCGGTTGAAGGCGATGGAGAGGACCGCCCCGGCGGTGTAGCGGCCGACGCCCGGGAGATCGATGACGCTTTCCCAGGCATCGGGAAATTCGCCGCGATGCTCCCGAACGATCCGCCGGGCGGCCTCGCGCAGATTCCTGGCGCGGGAGTAGTAGCCGAGCCCCGCCCAGAGCCGCAGGACGTCTTTCTCGGGCGCGGAGGCGAGCGCGGCGATGGCGGGGAACTTTTTCAGGAATCGTTCGTAATAGGGGAGGACGGTCGAAACCTGGGTCTGTTGAAGCATGATCTCGGATATCCAGACTCGGTAGGGCGTGGGGCGCTCTCTCCAGGGCAGCCTGCGGCGCTTGGCGTCGTACCAGCGGAGGAGGACCTGGTGCGGACGGGAGGGTGCGGCGGTCGCCATGGCTCGAATTATACCACGGGGGATAAAATTCGTATAATCTCGTCGTGACCGAGAGCATCTCGCGCAGGGAATGCCGAGCGAAAAGGTAGTGCAACCTCTCGCTCGGCACTGGGCGCGCATATCGCGCCCGGTGGTTGATGCCTTGAGGTTGTTCGACAGGAAACCATGATGAGGCTGTTGCTCGCCACGCGCAATCCGCACAAGGCCCGGGAGATCGGGGAGATGTTGCGGGGCCTCCCCATCCGGCTCACGACCCTCGAGGAGTTCCCGGGCATTTCCGAGGTCGAGGAGGACGGCGCGACCCTGGAGGAGAACGCCCGCAAGAAGGCCGCCTCTCCGGCCCGGGAGTCCGGCCTTTGGGCGTTGGCCGACGACACGGGCTTGGAGGTCTCGGCGCTGGAGGGGGCGCCGGGAGTCCGGTCGGCGCGCTACGCGGGGCCGGACTGCGACTATGCCGCCAATAACAAAAAGCTCCTGGCCGAGCTGCGCGGGGTTCCGGCCCGGCGCCGCGGCGCGGTTTTTCGCTGCGTGATGGCGTTGACCGGCCCGGAGGGCCGGACTATCTTGGAGGAAGGCCGTCTGGAGGGCCGCATCGTCGGGCGCCCTCGCGGCAAGAACGGCTTCGGCTATGATCCGCTCTTTCTCGTGCTCTCCAAGGGCAAGACGCTGGCCGAGCTTTCCGCCGCGGCCAAAAACGAGCTGAGCCACCGTTCTTTGGCGTTGCGCAAAATCCGATCGCACCTGGAGGGCTTGGCCTTGGAATCCGACGAGGCTCCGAGGGTGCTGGCGCCGGCCGGCGGGATCGCCGGTTCGTGCCCCTGTTGCGGGCTCGAACTGGAGGATTGGCATTGCCGGCGGCTTTGCCGCGGCTGCGGGTTCCAAATGGACTGCACGGACCCGTTTTGACTCTTCGAACTCGGGCAGCGCTCTTATCGACGGCGATCGCCTTGGCGGCGTTCTCTTCGGGCCGCTCGGCTCTAGCCGACAAGACGGCCGAGCCGGGGCAGACGACCATCTGGGACCAGATCATGCGGGCGCAGTCCCTGAGGGAGATGCATTCCGGCGTCGAGCACATGCAGGACCGCGAGTACGACGAGGCGGCCCGCGACTTCGCCAAGGCGGTCCTCTCCCGCCCCAACGATCCCGAGCCGCACTTGATGCTGGGGGCCGCCTATTACTGGAACGGCCAGGTCGAGTCGGCCGAGACCGAGTTTCGCGAGGCGCTGCGCTTGGACCCAAAGAGCGGGCAAGCCCATCTTCTTCTGGGGATCGTTCAAGCGTGGAAAGGAGACGTCTCGACCGCCTACCAGTCCTTTCAAGAGGCGGACCGCCAGATGCCCGGGCGATCCGATGTCCAGATGAATCTCGGCTCCATCGAGCAGACGATGGGGCGCTTCCCCCAGGCCCTGGAGCATTTTCGAAACGCCGTTTCCTTCGACCCTCAAAATCCGCTGTACCACTTCCAGCTCGGCATGTTGTACGTCCGCTTGGGACGCGTCCAGGACGCCGAGGCTTCGTTTCGGCAGGCGCTCAGGTATTTCCCCGAATTCGAGGACGCCGCGCTGGAGCTGGGCGCGGTCCTGGAGCGGCAGGACAAGCTGGAGGACGCGCAGGATATGTACCACAAGGCGGTGAGGCTCAAGCCCTTGGATTCCGTGGCGCGCCTTCGATGGGGGCGCGTGCTTCTATCGAGCGGCAGGGCCGACAAGGCCCGGCAGATCCTCCAGGACGCCTTCCATGTGACGCCGGAGGATAAAGGGGGCGGCCTCGCGTTGTCCGTCTCTTTCGGCGGAAGGCCTCCCGAGTCCCAGGCGGCGCCCGCCGACGGCGGGCGCAAGGCGCCGGATGTCCAGCCCGAGCCGAACGATCCCTTGGACGTCGTCTCCAGGAACCTGCAGAGAATCCCCCTGGACCAGGATGCGACGCTCAAGGTCCAGGTCGCGTTCCTGCCGCGGCCCAAGCTGGTCCGGGCCGCTCCCCAGGAGGGGCCCTCGAAGCTCAAGCGCGCCCTGGAGGGCGCGGGCCGGGCTCCCAAACCGGCGATCTCGGGAGTGGAGCGGGAGTTCAACATCCGGGCCTCGGACGGCCCGCAGCGCTTGGAGCAAATCGAGCAGGCCATGCAGGAACTGCGCAACGTGATGAAGCAGTCGCCGCCCGATTCGGAAGTCCGGCTGGGGATGCAGCTCAATTACGCTTCCAAGACGGCCGGGCCGGCGCGGGGGGCGCCGACGGCGCGCGCGCCGAAGGTTTCCTACCAGCCGAGGCAGGTGGGCAACGATTTGGGCCTGTGGGTGGTCGGGACCGGCTGGATGACCTTGGTCGAGGAGGTGCTCGCGGAGCCGGGGGAGGCCCCGGCTCATCCGGAGGAGTCCCTGTGGTGGGTCGTGGACGGGCTTGCCCACGCCGCGTTGGGCAATGGCCCCTCGGCGCTCGATGCGTTCGACCGCGCTTTGCGGCTCAACGCCAAGGAGGAGACGGCGCTCCTGGGCCGGGCGGTCGCCTATGTGGAAATGGGTCGGGAGCGGGAGGCAATCGACGCGTACCGGGAGCTTCTGTCCTCGTACCCCAAGAACCGCGCGGCCAAGAACGGGCTTGCCTGGCTCCTGCGCGAACCGCTCGGCAAGCGATGAGCTGGGGCGGGAGCGGCTTACGCATGGCTTCTAAAAATTTATTCTTGGCGGGAACGCCGGGGGTGGGGAAAACGTCCCTCATCAAGGAAATCACGCTTGCGCACCGGGACCGGCTGGGCGGGTTTTATACCGAGCAGATCCTGGAGGATCGCAAGCGCTCGGGTTTCAAGATCGTGACCTTCCGCAGGGAGGAAGCGTTGCTGGCCTCCAAGACCTTGGTTTCCAAGACGCGGCTCAATAAGTATGGAATAGACCTCGATGCCCTGGAGCGTGTTGCGGTCGCTTCGCTTGTCGCGGCGCGCCGGGAGAGCCCCGTCATCGTCATTGATGAGATCGGGGCGATGGAGATGCTCTCGGAGGCGTTCCGGAAGGAAGTGCTTGAGTGCCTTGCCTGCCCCAAGCCGGTCCTGGCGACGATCCGCCGCGGGTCGAAGCTGCTGACGGAATCGGTCGAGCGGTTCGCGCAGACGGACGTGGTGGAGCTCGACCGGGGAAACTACGAAACGGTTCGCGGGGAGGTCCGGCGGTGGCTGGAGGCACGGCTCGGCGATAGCGAGGGTTCTCGGTCGTCTCCGGAGTGATCATGCGCGCTCCGGGTGATCGTTCGCCGTTAACATCTCCGGGGCGACGGGGCCGGATCCACTTCGTGGGGATCGGCGGCGTGGGCATGAGCGGCATCGCCGAGGTTCTGCTGAACCTGGGCTGCCGGGTCAGCGGCTCCGATATCGAACCGACCGAGCTGACGCGGCGTTTGGCCAAGGCCGGCGCGCGCGTTTTTTCGGGCCATGACGCCTCGCGGGTGCGGGGCGCCTCGGCCGTCGTGGTGAGCTCGGCCGTCTCCGACTCCAACCCCGAGGTCCGCGCGGCGCGCCGCGCCAAGATTCCCATCCTGCGGCGGGCGCAGGCGTTGGCGGAGCTGGTCCGGCTTAAAAAAACGGTGACCGTCTCGGGCTCGCACGGCAAGACGACGACCACGGCCATGACGGCCATGGCGCTCCAAGCGGCCGGAGCCGACCCCACGATGATCATCGGTGGCCAGCTCAAGAACATCGGCTCCAACGCCCGCCTGGGCCTGGGGAAGTACCTGGTCGCCGAGGCGGACGAGTCGGACGGCTCTTTCCTGTGTTTGAAACCGCTGGTCGCCGTCGTGACGAACATTGACAACGATCACCTCGACTACTACAAGACGATGCCCCGTATCGAGGACGCCTTCCTGAGGCATTTGAGGAGCGTTCTTCCCGGAGGCGCCTGCGTCGTGTGCGCGGACGACCCGGCGGCGGCCCGTTTGATAAAACGCATGCGCGGCAGCCCGGCGCTTGCGCAAGGGCCGCGCATCATCCCGTATGGCCTTCGCTCCCGCGCGCTGTGGGGGGCGTGCCGCATCCGGCTTACGACCGACGGCTCGCGCTTCGATCTCATGCGCCGGGGGGAAAAGGTCGCTTCCGCGCGTTTGCGGGTTCCCGGGCGGCACAACGTGCTCAACGCGCTAGGCGCCGTGGCGGCGGGAGAGTATTTGGGATTTCCGCTCCGCAAACTGCTGAGCGGGCTCGCGGAATTTCGCGGCGTGGGGCGGCGGCTGGAAGCGCTTGGGCAGGCCGGCGGCGTCACTTTCCTGGATGACTATGGCCACCACCCCACCGAGATCCGCGCCACTCTGGAAGCGGTGCGGGAGCTGTACTGCGCAGCCACACCCAACCGTCGCGTCGGGACACACCTCGCGACCCGGCGCGGCGCTCGCCGCCGGCTCATCGTGATTTTCCAGCCGCACCGCTACACGCGCACGAAGCTTCTGCACCGCGAGTTCGGCCCGGCCTTCCGCGCGGCCGACCGAGCGTTCTCGCGAGGAAGTGTGACCGAGCCATATGGCGAGGGAATGCCGCTTCCGAGGTCCGTGGGGGAGCGGCCCGCCTCGGAAGTTCGTTGGGAAGCGGCCGACCGGGTTTTCCTGATGGACATC
>JACQPI010000224.1 GCA_016207585.1 Elusimicrobiota bacterium
ATGAGATATTGACGATCCTCCCACGTTTTTTTTCCTTAAATAGCGGCGCGACGGCGCGGATGTGATTAAAGCAGCCCTTGAGGTTCACAACCAGGACCTGGTCCCACTGATCATCCGTCATCTTCCAGAGGACCGCGTCGGCCGTTATCCCTGCGTTGTTGACGAGGATGTCAAGTCCTCCGAGCTTCCGGACCGCCTCCGCCACGCAGCGCGCTACCTCGGCGGAGTCGGCGACCTGCGAGTCGAAGGCGACGCACCCATGTCCAAGTCCCTCAACCTCCCGAACCACCTCGCGCGCCTTCCCGCCATCTCCCTTGTGCGCGAAGGCGACATCGGCGCCGCAGCGCGCCAACTCCAGTACGATGGCTCGTCCGATGCCGCGGCTACCCCCTGTAACGTAGGCCTTCGATCCCTTGAGTTCCATCTCCTTTTTCAGCCTTTCACGACAGCGGCCGCCGAAAGTTTTTTCCCGCAGGCGCCGCAGTGCGAGAATCCCTCGGGCAGGCCTTTGGCTCCGCACTCGCAGCAGCGTTCGGCGTAAGCTCCCCAGGGGAACTCCGAGGAGAGCCCGTCCTTGGCCGCCTGCCTCAGCTTCAGAATCTCGGCCGGCCTTTTTTCCACAAAAGCCTTCATCCCCTCGTTGGGTTCCGCGCTGGTGTAGTGCAGCGAAAGCCAATCGGCGGCATGCCCGATGGTCTGATGCCAGGAGAGGTTCTTCCAGAAGTTGGTTTGCTCGCGGGTGTAACGCAGGCACTCTGGGAATTTATCGATCAGGCGTCGGCAGTAGTCCGCGACCGCGGTGTCGAGATCGGCCGCGGAAACGACGGCGTTGACCAGTCCCCACTCCAGGGCCTTTTTTGCCGATATTTTCTCGCACAAGAGCAGCATCTCCCGGGCACGGCGATCGCCCACGTGGATCGGCAGCCACTGGGTGGCGCCGCCACAGGCGACGCTTCCCACCTTGACCCCCACCTGTTGGAGATAGGCGCCTTCCGCCATGACGGCCAAGTCGCAGGCCAACTGGACCTCGTTGCCTCCACCGACGGCGATGCCGTTGATTCGGGCGATGGTGGGCTTGCCTGCATTGAGGATGGACTCGATGAATCCTCGGAAAAGACCCATATACTTCCAATAGTCCCGGGGACGGCGCGTGTAAAGTTCGGAGTACTCCTTGACGTCTCCACCGGTGCAGAAGGCCTTGTCTCCGGCTCCGGTAATTACGATGACGGCGACTCCGTCGTCCCACGAGGCGTCGCGCATGGCCGTGGCGAGTTCCTGCAAGGCCAAGGTCGAGTAGGAGTTGTAGACTTGGGGACGATTGATGGTGATCCTGGCGACCCAGTCGCGTTTGTCGTAGAGGATTTCCTGGAAGCGCAGTTGGGCGTTGCCCATGTTGAAGTTTTTCTTGATTGTCATAGTCGTATGACCTCGCGGGTAGCCCGGCTCTGAACTCCGGGCTTGAATATCGCCCTCACCATCGGAGCGTAGTTCTCGACCACCTTGGACCTGACGACCTTCAGGGTAGGGGTGATCTCTCCATTCCTGAAGTTGGGCTCCTCACGGGCCACCACGAAAGCCTTCGGCCGAGCATACTTTTCGGGAATGGCCGAGGCTGCCCGGCGGACCTCGTCCTGGAGCCGCCGCCGGATGGCTGGATGACTCAGAAGATGCCCGCCTGAGACGCGCAACCCCCGCTCGCTGGCGAAGTGCTCGAGGTTGTGGAAATTGGGATAAACGACCGCGCCCACATAGTCCTTGCCGTTGCCCAAGGCCACGGCATACTCAATGAGCGGTGAGGAGCATAAGGCGCTTTCCACGTTCTGTGAGATGACCATCTGCCCCGTAGTCAATTTGAACATACCATCGATACGGCCCTTGAGCATCAATCCTCTTCGGGTGATGGTCCCGAAGTCGCCGGTATGGAACCAGCCGGCCGGATCGAGCACCGCGGAGGTCCGTTTGGGATCCTTGTGGTAACCGAGCATCACGTTCGGACCGCGCACCAGGATTTCACCGTTGGACGCCAGTTTGATTTCCACTCCCGGAATGGGAAAACCGACAAGACCCGGAGTTCTTTTGGTTCTAAGACGCGTGACCGTGACGCATGGGGAGGTCTCCGTCAGGCCCCAGCCTTCCACTACGGCGATGCCCCGGCGCACGAGATAGTCGGAAACGGGCTTGGGCATGGGGGCGGCGGCGGTAAAGACAAAGCGCAGTCCCGGATGGAAAATCTCGCGCTCAAGCCGAGGAGAACGACGGGCCTCCTCGACCAAGGCCTGATAGATACGTGGAACGCTGAAATACACCGTCGGTCGGATTTCCCGAAAGTTCTCGATAAGTCGGGAGATCTCCCTGCCGTAGCTGTCGTCAAGAGTGAGACAGGCGCCGCTATGGAGAGCTCCGAAGAGCTCGAAGATGCCGCCGAAGCTGTGGTGCCAGGGGAGGTAGGAAAGGAACCGATCCCGGGGGCCTAGGTCCCAGAGCTGGCTCATCGCGCTCCTCTGCGAGAGGATGTTCCTATGACTGAGGACAACGCCCTTGGGCCGGCCTGTCGTGCCCGAGGTGTACATCAACAGGCAGGCGGCGTCAGCGGCCGTTCGTCGCAAGCGTCCACGGAAACCGGCGGAGGAGGAGGCATCCGAGGCTCCATAGAGTTCCTCGAAGAGCCGGACCGTGGAAACGGTCCAGTCCCTCGCGCCATAGGGAGATGAGTTGGCGCGATGGGGCCGGAGCTCGGAGCGACCCAGCCTGAAAGAGTCCATCACAAAGATTTTCTTGAGCCTGCGTGCGGCTTGGGTCTTGAGCGCCTCCCGTAGGTGAGCCTCATCGGAGACAGCCAATATCTGGGCGTTAGAATGCTCGAGAATGTACTCGAGTTGAGAGGACGGGTATTCCGAAAAAATCGGGCAGGCCACCCCGCCCAGACTCATGGCGGCCAGCTCGAAAACCAGCATTTCTTCGCGGTTGCGCGAGTAGCTGGCCACGCAGCCGTTTTTAAATCCCAGCCTCAGCAGCGAAGCTCCGACGCGCGCAACCTTGTCGTAAAGAGCATCCCAATGGAGTTCCCGCCAACCGCCGTCCGCCGCCCGTTGACGGAAGGCTGGGCGGGCTCCGTAAAGCCGACACCTTTCCTTGAGCATAAGCCCGACATTTTTCGTCACCGGGTCCAGCCGAGTCTCACACCTGAGCGTTTTTGTCATGGCTCTCCTGTCCCAATAGGGCCGCCCCCAAGGCGCCGACCAATTGAGGCTGATTCGGCACCAGAGGCGCGCGCCCCAGCTTCTCGAAAAATATCTCGGCCACGACCGGATGGTTGGCCACGACCCCTCCGGAGAGGACGACCTCCCCCTCCAAGGCGTCCATCTCGAGTATCCTCTTAACCACGGACTCATAGCAGCCCATCAGGATCTCGGGCGCGCCCTTGCCCTGCCTGATATGATGGATGATCTCGGTGCAGGTAAATACCGTGCAGTAGCTCCCGATCTCAACGCGCCCGCGCGCGGTTTTGGCGACGCGACTGAGCCGCCCGGGAGAGATGGCGAGGCGGTGCGCGATTTCCTCGAGGAAAGCGCCGGTCCCGGCCGCGCATTTGCGGTTCATCTTGAAGTATACCGCCCGTCCATGGTCGTCGACCGCCACGACCTTATTATCCTGCCCTCCGATGTCCACAACGACATGCCGTCGCGGACAATGGTAGAAGGAGCCGCGGGCGATGCTGGTGATCTCCGTAGGTCTCTTATCCGCCCGCGCGACCGAGGCACGGCCCACCCCCGTGGATACGACGCGCGCGCCGGTCCCCAAGGCGCAGCTGTTGAGGGCTTTCTTGAGCGCCCGGCTCGCCGCCCCTTCAAAGCTCGCTCCGGTGCGCAGAGTACAGGACGAACGCGGCCGCCCGTCCGCACCCAAGATCACGGCTTTGGTGTAGGAGGATCCGATGTCCACTCCGGCGAAGACCTTGGTGGAGGTCACCCGGCCCTCCGTGACACCGGCGCCAGCTGTTCGGCCAGGGCCTCCACTTGGGTCCTCGTCTGTTCTTCCGAGAAACAACGAAGGTCGCAGAGATCCCCGTAAATCGTGACCGAAGGGATGCCGTAACGTTCCTGTAGGCGCTGGGGAAGTCCGAAGCGCGAGTTGGTGTTGTATGGGCAAGTCTTGGCCTCGTGGAAGACGATGGCGTCGATGCCGTAGTCCTCCACCATCTTCTTAAGATAACCTTCCTTATATAACTCACCCCGGTTAATAAACACTTGCAGGTTGGCTTCAGCCAAGCTTTCGAAGGGACGCGCAAGATCCAGCCCCTCGAAGGCCCAGGAATGGCAGTAGGTCGAGGCCACGGCGCAGGCCTTGAGTTCCGAGAATAAGTTCGAGAAAAAACGGAGCTTGCCCCAGTTGGGCATACCCTCCCAATAGAAACGAATACGTTCTCCGGGGACGGCGGCCGAGGCCGCGTCGACGAACTCCCGTGTCTCATCGAGGAGCCCCGCGTAATAGTCCACAGCGGCCTCCGTGCCGCGCATGACGACGATCGGAGCCATGTGGATGGTCGCGTCGAAGAAAGTGATGGGGGAAGGCCGCCGTCGCGCCGTCTCGAGGAAGCGCTTCCAGAGGGCGGTCGACTCTGCGGAGTATCGCACGACCTGCGCGAGCCGGTCGCAGTCGAGCCGCCGGCCCGCGACGGGGGCCAGGTCCTCGCACAAACGCTCGAGTTGGCGGGCGACGTCCGAGACAGCCTCCCGCGGCAACGGCGTCTCGACCTTCCATGGCGAGTAAATCCCGAAGACAGGAACCCCGTATTCCCTTCCGTAGAAGGTAAACCAGTCCTGCACCTCGCGGCACTGGCTGGTGTTGTAGACGAGAACATCCGGCTTCGGCAAGCCCTCTATGCCATAGGCGGTCTTGAGCGGGGTCTGGCCGCTGAGATAGGCCCCAATGTCCGCAGTCAGATACGAGCAGATATCGGGAGAGTAGCCGCGGGCGTTGCTCTTGGCGATGAAATTCGTGGACAGCCGGCGAGCCCCGAGTAGGGCCCCGTGGTTCTCCGGAAAATACGTCTGAAAGCCCATCGCGCTCAGGAGCTCCGCCGGTCCGGCGCTGGTGCACCAAGCCACCTTGCGCGCCGGGTCCTTGGCCGCGGCCTCCAAGTCCTGATAGTAGCCGTTGAGCAAACCCTTGAGCCTAGCGGTCGAGCGGGGCAGCGAGTTCGACATGTCAGCGTCCCTCGAAGGCGGGGGGCCGCCTCTCCAGCAGGGCCGAAAGCCCCTCGCGCGCATCCCGCGTCGAGAATATTCGCTTCAGGAGCGACAGCTCGAGTTTAAGCCCTTCCTCCAGACTCCCTCGCAGGCCGTCATCGATAAGCTCGTTTGCGACCTTAACGGCCAAGGGCGCCTTCCTCTTCAATTGACTGAGGGTTTGGACCAGCGCGCCATCGCTATAGCGCTCCCTCAGTTGCGTCAACTCAGGGGACTCGTAGATTTGAGGAGACATTTTATCCGGCAGCAAAGCCCGCGCCGCCTCCACCGCCTCTCCGGGCAAGACGATGCGATCCACTAGCCTGGATTTCCACGGCGCGGAGTTGACCTAACATTTTGGCGCTTGCACAGGGAGTTCTGGGAAATTATTAGCCGCTCCAAACACTCAACAGGCTGATTC
>JACQPI010000230.1 GCA_016207585.1 Elusimicrobiota bacterium
CAATCAGGATGGTGCCGACCCCGAGCGTGGCCGGGCACCAGACTTCCCTCGACTCCCAGCCCAACCACGAACATGAAATTTTTCGGCCCCCCGAACTTGTCCCGTCGGAAATCCGAACCTTCGTCGACAAACCGCCCTTTCAGGACCCTACGGCAGCCCCTCTTTTCCAAAAGCAAAACCCCCAAGTGCCCAACATAATGGGCCCGAAATAGCCCACGTTGGCCCACGTTCGACGGTTTCACGCATCTTGCAAATGTCCCTATTGAGCCCCGTGTTCCCCTATGCGTGTTAGCTCTTGGTATCCCGCGATTCGAGGATTGGTTCGCGCTCGCGCGCCCGCCGATCGGGCTCTTGGCGGCGTGACGGATATCGTACAATGTCGGCGTGACGCAGTCTCCTAAAGCGCGTGCCGGCGCGCCCCGGCCGGCCGCGGCGACCGCCCCGGCGGGCCACGACGGGAAGCTCCCCTGGATCCGGCTTCGTTCGGCCGGACCCGGGCCGAGCCTCTTCAAGCGCATGATCGGCGCGGCGGATCCCGCCGCGCGGCCGGGCGACATCGTCGCGGTCTACGATAAATCCGAGACGCCCTACGGCGTCGCCCTCTACAACCCCAAGAGCCTCCTCTCGCTGCGGCTCCTGGCGCGGGAGACGAAGGGCTTCGACCCGGACGCCTTTTTCATCGACCGGATCGCGCGCGCCGCCGATTTCCGCCGCAGCGTCCTGGGACTCGACAAGGCGACCGACGCCTACCGCCTCGTGCACGATTACGGAGACGGGCTCCCGGGCCTCGTCGCGGACCGCTACGGCGACGCGGTGGTCCTCGAGTTCTACTCCCTGGGAATGTTCCGCCGGGCGGCGGCGATCGAGAGCGCGGTCCGGGCTCAATTTCCGGCCGCGCGCTTCTTCCACCGGGCGAGCCAGCACACCCAGACCATGGAGGGCTTCAAGCTCAAGGCAGGGTCCTCGACGCGCGTGCGCGTGCGCGAGAACGGAGTCCTGTTCGAGGTGGACCTGGGCGGCGGCTTCAAGACCGGGTTTTTCTGTGATCAGCGCGACAACCGGATGGCGGTCGCGGCGCTGACGGCCGGCCGGCGGGTGCTCGACGTCTGTAGCTACACGGGAGGCTTCGGCCTCTACGCCAAGACGTTGGGTCAAGCGGAGGAGGTCACCTGCGTCGAACTCGACCCGGAGGCGGCCGAGGCGGGCCGCAAGAACGCCCATATCAACCAAGCCCGCATCAATACCGTCTGCGCGGACGCCTTCCCCTATTTGCGCCAGATGGCCACCAACCGGCAGCGCTACGGCCTGGTGGTCCTCGATCCGTACAAGCTGATCGGCTCCAAGGAGGGCTTCGCCGAGGGCCGCCAAAAATACCTGGACCTCAACCGCCTCGCGATCGGGCTTTTGGAGGAGGGCGGCATCCTGGTGACCTGCTCCTGCAGCGGGCTCTTGAGCCGGGAGGAGTTCCAGAAGATCCTGCGCGCCGCGGCGGGCTCCACGGGCCGAAGACTTCAAATATTCCGGCAGACAGGCGCGGGCCCCGACCACCCTTTCGCGGCGGACCATCCCGAGGGGGAATATCTGAAGGTCCTCTGGTGCCGCGCCGCGTGATGGGGACGCTCGGCGTGACGAAGGTCCATTTCATCGGGATCGCCGGCAGCGGCGTGAGCGCCCTGGCGCAGTTTCACGTCATGGGCGGCGGGCGGGCCACCGGCTCGGATCGCGCTTTCGACCGGGGCGAGGCGGCGGAGGTCCGGGAAAAACTCGGGGAGCTGGGCGTGCGTGTTTTCCCTCAGGACGGCTCGGCCCTGGACGGTTCCCATGCGTACGCGGTGGCCTCGGCCGCGCTGGAGGAGGAGAATCCAGAGATGCGGCGCGCTCGGGAGCTGTCAATCGAGGTGCGCCACCGCGCCGACGAGCTGGCCCGACACGTCTCGGCGGGCCGCGCGATCGCGGTCGCGGGCACCAGCGGCAAGTCGACCGTCGCCGCGATGGCTTTCGAGATACTCGACCACGTCGGCCTCTCCCCGTCCATCATTGCGGGGGGGGAGCTTCTCGCCTTGAAGGAACGCGGGCTCATGGGCAACGCCTTGCGCGGACGCTCGGACCTGTTGGTCGTGGAGGCCGACGAGAGCGACGGGACGCTGGCGCGCTACCGGCCGTGGCTCGGAGTGCTCCTCAACGTCAGCAAGGACCACAAGGAGGTCGCCGAGCTCAAGAGGATGTTCGCCGACTTCCGCGGGCGCTGCGGCGAGTTCGCGGCGCAGGCGCTCGCCGAGTTCGAGGATTTCATGCCGGGCAGCCTGGCGTTTCGCGTCGAGGCGGGCGGGCCGCCTCCGCGCGGGGTCGCCGGCGCGCGCGAGGAGTGGGTCGCCCGCGACGTGCGGCTGGGCCCCGAGGGCTCCCGGTTCTCGGTCTCGGCTTCCGGCTCGCGCGGCGAGGCGCGATTCTCGATCCCGGTACCCGGGCTTTACAACGTCGAGAACGCGCTCGCGGCCGCGGCTACCTGCGGCCGGGTTGGGGTCTCTCTGGAGGCCGCCGCCGCGGCGCTGGCCCGATTCAAGGGAGTCTCCCGGCGCTTCGAGCGGGTCGGGATGGCCGGGGGGATCGAGGTGGTCAGCGACTACGCCCATAACCCCGTCAAGCTGGAGGCTGCGCTGAGGGCGGCCCATTTGAGGGCGCGGCGGGTGCTGGCGGTCTTTCAACTTCACGGCTACGCGCCGGCCCGATTCCTCAAAAACGAGCTCATCGAGTCGTTGTCTGCCGCCCTCTCTCCAGAGGACGTGCTTTGGATGCCGGAGATATTCTACGCGGGAGGGACTGTTCGCAAGGACATATCGGCCGATGACATCGTTCGAGCCGTCGCGGCGCGCGGTCGTAAGGCGTTCTTCGCGGCCGACCGCGGGGAGATCGTTGCGGCTCTGGTCCGGGAGGCCCGCCCCGGAGATTTGGTGCTCGTCATGGGCGCCCGCGACCCGGGCCTTCCGGGCTTCGCGCGGCGGCTTCTCGCGGAGCTCGGCGTAAAATACTAGTGAAACTAGTATTGCGGCAATTAAGGCCCTTGACGCGTAGGGCTTTAGGCCTAGATTCTTGTTATCCCCAGGTTATCCCCAGGTGGATAAGTAGGACCTTGGGCCTATATTCGGAGGGGCAAAAACTTAAATAAGGAGCTTTTTTTGTCAAACTTAGGGAGATGAAGGTATTGTTCCGTCTCTAGTTCCTCCATCGACAAACAGGCTGTTTTACCCATGCCGACCTGGGACTAAAGGCCCATATTTAATGCGGCCAGTCCGGGAGCCCCGGGGGGGCCTACGAAAGACTTCCTTCGATCAAAATAAAGCTGTTGTGTAAAGTTTTCCAGGCCTTTTCGCGGGGAGCCGAAAAGAGCTTAAAATTGACTTTAAAATGGGCATTTTGATACCATTAAAGGGTCCGGATAGAGATGCTTGTTTTGGCGATTCTTGGGTACTATTCCAGATAATCCGAAAGAACCTCAACCCCCTGAGAGGTCCGACCTCGCGGGGCTCTATCATGGATTGCAGTTCGCCCTGACGGCCTTGATCGGCATGGCCGCGGGATACTGGCTGGATCAGCACCGGTATCTGCCTTCCCCCATCGGAGTTTTGGGGGGGCTGTTCACCGGGGCGGTGGCGGGAATGTATCTTCTCGTGCGGTCCTTGAAATGACGGAGGCTTTACTGGCGGCGCTCGCGGTCGCGGCCCTCAATGTCGAGCTCTCACGGGGGCTGGGGCGGCAAGACGGGCGGCTGGGCTCCGCTTGGGCCTGGTTGCAGGCCGCCGGGTTTTTGGTCCGGTTCGCGACGCTTTTCGGCGTGGCGACCTGGGTCTTGCGCCGGAGGGGGCGGATGGCCGAGGCGGTCGTCTTCCTCTTGAGCGCGGCGGTACTGCAGCTTGTCGGGCAGGTTTTTTGGGTCTTGAAGGGCGAAGGAAGCGGTAAGACATAGTTTAGGCGCTGCATATGCTCGATTTCTCGGAGATCATCGTCCACCACCTGGCGGACCGTCCCTTGGCCCGACTCGGCGCGAACCTGCACTGGACGAAGCACATGACGATGAGCGGCCTGGCCTTTTTGCTATCGGCCGTCGTGGTGGTCCAGGGGGCCCGCTCGAACGGCAAGCTCCACACCGCCCTCGAGGCCTTCGTGACCTTGATCCGCGAGGAGATAGTCCGGCCGGCGCTGGGCCACGACACCGACACGTTCCTTCCCTATTTCCTGACGCTGTTCACCTTCATCTTCTCGATGAACCTGCTGGGCCTCGTTCCTTTCGGGGCTTCCGCGACGGGCAACATCTCGGTTACCGCGGCCCTGAGCCTGCTGACCTTGCTCCTCATCAACGGCGCCGGGATTTGGCGTCACGGGTTCTTCCGCCATTTCAAGAACCTTATCCCCCATGGGGTGCCTTTTTGGGTCGTTCCGCTTATCTTCGCCATTGAGTTAATGGGCTACTTCACGAAGTGCTTGGCGCTCTGCATCCGTCTTTTCGCCAATATGACGGCAGGCCATCTGGTCATCCTTCTGTTCTTGGGGCTGATTTTGCTGTTTGGACAGGCTAATCCTTGGACCGGGTTGTTCATCGCGCCGATCTCGGTCGGGCTGGCGCTGGGGCTCTACGCCCTGGAGCTGCTGGTCGCCCTGATCCAGGCGTACGTGTTCACGATGCTGACCGCCATTTTCGTGGGCGGGGCTCTGCATCCGGAGCATTGACGCCGGTCGGTGGTCTGAAGTCGTCAGTCACGGTTACGGGGATGGGCCTTTATCTAAGGAGGAGTCATGAATGAGCAACTCTACCTGGGGCTAGGTTACCTGGGAGCCGGCCTCGGGGCCGGGATGGTCGTTATCGGAGCCACTCTGGCCATCGCCAAAGCCGTCGCGGCGGCGGTGGAGGGCACCGCACGGCAGCCGGAAGCGGACGCGAAGATCAAGAGCAATATGCAGCTCTTCATCTTCCTGATCGAAGGATTGGGGATCATCGGCCTGGGCGTGACGTACGTCATCGCGCTGAACCTGGGTCTCAAGGCGATCCCGACCTCCGCCACTGCCGCGCCGCCGGCCGCGACGGCCCAGGCGCACCATTGACGCCGTAAGGACCCGGAGGGGGCCGCGCCGCCGGCCGTCTCGGCCGCGCGCGGTTTCCTCCGGGAGAAACCGCACCGTGGAGTCGTGAACCATGCAACAACTATTCACTCCTGATTTCGGCTTGATGATTTGGACCGTGGTGACGTTCCTGCTTTTGGTCCTCATCCTGGGCCGCTACGGCTGGCGGCCTCTCATCGACGCGATCGAGGCGCGGGAGCGGACGCTGCGCGAGGAGCGCGAGGCGGCCGAGAAGGCCCGCTTGGAGGCCCAGCGCATCGAGGCCGAGCTCAAGGCCGGGCTGGCCGCCATCGACGCCAAGGCGCAGCAGGTCATGGCGAGGGCGGCCCAGGAGGCCGAGGCGCTGCGCCAGAAGCACACCGCGCAGGCCCAGGCCGATGCGAAGCGGCTGCTCGACAAGGCGCGCGCGGAGCTGGAGGAGGAAAAGCGCCGGCTCGTCGTGGAGCTTCGAAGCGAGGTCGGCCGGCTCGCGATCGCGGCGACCGAGAAAATCGTGCGCAAGACGGTCGACGAGGGCGTGCAGAAGGGGGCCTTGTAGCAGTTTTTCAAGGACCTCGACAAGGCGGAGAGGAAAAACTGATGCAGGCCTCGGACCGTCTCCTCGCCCGCCGCTACGCGCGGGCTCTTTTCGATGCGGCGATCGACCACCGCGAGGAGGAGCGCGTCGGCCGGGATCTGCCGGAGATTTGCCGGGTGGTGCAGCAGAATATTGCGATCTTTCAAAACCCGGTCCTCGGGGCCCTCCGCCAGCAGGCGCACCTCAAGAAGCTCTTGGGCCCCGAGACGACGCGCCGGACGCAGCGGTTTTTGGAGGTGCTGGCCGAGAAGAAACGTCTGGCGCTCCTGCCGGCGGCGGTCGTCGAGTACGGCAGGCTCCTCGACGAGAAACGGTCGGTCGCGCGCGCGCGGGTGCGCTCGGCGGCGGCGCTGTCGCCGCAGGAGGAGGGCGCTCTGAGGCAGCGGCTCGAGCGCCTTACCGGCAAGAAGATCGAGATGGACGTGAAGGTGGACGGAGAACTTTTAGGC
>JACQPI010000231.1 GCA_016207585.1 Elusimicrobiota bacterium
GAGGGTCGTCGCGTAGCCCTCGATGCAGGTCAAGGGATTGCGCAGATCGTGCGCCACCATCGCCAGGACGTCGTTGGCCCAAATATCGGGTATCATAAGGTCCTCCCTGCTCACCCCCAGTATAAAGGATTCGGGTAACGCTCCGGCCACCAAACGGTAATAAGCTGGTAACAAGCCGCCGCTAGACGAGCATCCTCCCCCGGGCGCAGGAAGGAAGGAGCGGGCAAATTCGGCATTTATCGGTATCTTTGCGGACGGGGCAGTTACCGGATATCCCAAGGTGACAAAGCGCAAAATCGTAGCGGAGCGGGTCTTCCGGATCAAAACGCCTGAGCGCGCGGGTGATGTCCGCAGCCGCCTTCCAGCCCGGAGTCCGGCGCCGCGTGAAGCCCAAATAGCGGCCGATCCGGAAAATATGCGTATCGAGAGGGATCACGAGCTTGGCGGGAGGGATGCCTTTCCACAGACCGAAATCCACCCCGTCGTCAGGGCGGACCATCCATCTCAGGAAGAGATTGAGCCGTTTGCAGGCGCTCCCTTTGGACGGGAGGGACAAGAATTGAGAAAGACCGTGGGGCGTCAGTCGCCGTCCGTAAATCGGCGTCGTGTCGATGCCTCGAACATGCCGGACGAACCGCTCCAGCGCGGGACCGATGTCTTCGTCTTTTCCATGGTATCCCCTCTCGAAAAGCGCGCCGATCGAGCCGTGGCGCTTTATCACCGACCGCATGAGGTAAAGCAGGCAAGCGATGTCCTCGCCGCGGTTCATCCGGTAGTATAGGCGCGCGAAGCGCCGCACGTCGCGGCCCGGGTCGAACCCCAAGACGAAGCGGTACGGGCTGCTTCCCATGAGGGCAAGGACCCGCTCCAAGACGGCCCGGAACAAGCTCACCCGCCCATAGGCGAGCGCCGAGGCGAGCCAACCCACGATCTCGATGTCGCGGGAGTCGCGGAAACGTCTGGGGAACTCGACGGGGTCCTGGCTCACATCGCGCGAAGAGCCGCTCCGGGCGCGCAGCCTTTCGAGAGCGGCGCGCAGCCGCCGCCGGCGATCGAGGGGCGCAAGCCCGACGGTTTTCGCGGGCGCCATCACCCGACGCGAATCTGCATCAGGTCCGAGGCGATGCGAATTTTGGGGCTCAAGGCTCTTTTGGAAAGCTCCTGAAAAGAAGAACGGGAGAGATGCGTCAACAGGCTGCGCCTGGCTCCGGAGGTTTTGACGAGCTGCAGCGACTGGGAGACCTGCAGGTGGCTCGCGTTCTTGGCGCCGTCCGGAAGCGAGCATTCCAGCACGAGGAGATCCGCCTGTTGCGCGAATAGGGAGAATCCCGGATCGAAGCCGGTATCCCCCGAATAGCACACGCTCCGGCGTCCGCCTTCCCACCGCAGCGCGATCGCTTCCGTTGAGTGAGGCACCTCGCGGCAGAGGACCCGCCAGTCGCCCCCGTTGACGACATCGCGCTCCTCCAGCTCGGAGATTTTAATTTCAAAACCTTTCGGCTTGAGCCATGGGTGATGAGCCCTTTCCAAGCGCTGGAAAAAACCGGCGAAGCCGCGGGGACCGCATACATGAAGCCGGCCGCCTCTCGGTTTGCGCGCATAGCGATAGTAAAAAAGGAGAGCCGGCAGATCCCCGACGTGATCCGGATGGCGGTGGCTGAAGAAGAGATGCGTCGCGCACGCCGGGTCCAAGCCGGCGCGAAACATCTGGCCCAAATCGCCGAAGCCCAGGTCGAACAGGAGGATGTCCCGGCCTACGACCAGCGCGTGGCCGGCCGGGTTGCGGACCGTCGCCCCCGTCTCTCCCGGCTCTGGGGAAAAGCATCCGGAACCCAGCACGACCCACTTCAGCATGAGAACCAGGTCAAAAATACGGCATCGAGATGCAGTAGGCCGAGCCGCCGGACTTCACGAACTCCGATGTGTCCGTTTCGACGACCTCCAGCCCCACCGCGCGCATGTGCCGCGCCGTCACGCCCAATCCCCTCTGGACGATCGCGACCTTCGAATCGATGACCGCCGCGTTGCACGCCAGAAGCCGCACCGCCTCGTCCTCCTCGGCGGCCAGCACGATCGGGAAAAGCTTGAGGATCAGTTCCAGGCTGTGGGAATCGAAGGCCGGCGGATAAATCAGGACCGCCTCGTGGGTCAGGGGGCAGAAGCACGTGTCGAGATGGTAAAAGCGCTCGTTGACGAGTTTGAGCTTGACGACCGGCGTCTCGAAGATATCGGCGATCTCGGGATACACCTCGGGATCGGTCCGGAAACCGTACCCTCCCCACAGAAGGCGCTTCCCGGGATGCCAGCGGCAATCGCCGTGCGCCTCGAAATTGAGGTTCGAATCCGAAATCTGGATGATCCGATATCCCTCCGCGCGGAACCAGGACTCGAAATGCGGGACCTCGCGGCGTCGGGAAGGGTAGCGCATGCGGCTCATGAGGCATACCTTCTCCATGCGCGAGGTCAGGCCCACGAAAGCCTGGTTGCTGCAAAAAACCATATCCTCGAGCCCTTGAACCGCCGGGATCGTCCTCAGGGTCTTCCCGACCGACACAAACGCGTCCCGCACCTTCTCCCACTGGGCGAGCGCCTTCGTCCGATCCACGGAGCCCGCATGGCCCGCCATGAATGGATTTTGGACCTGCAGGACGTCGTAGTAGTCCGGAGGGCACATCAGGACGGAGGAGGGAAAAGGCATGGGCGGGCAATTCTTGATCGAAAATCCCTTGAGATCGTTGATATGCGCGTACGCCTGAGTATTCACGGGCTCACTATACAATATTTACGAAAAGTTGGCCCTGGCGAGACCTTGAGCCAAGGTCCGAATGGAATCGAAATCCGCGTCTTCGTTCAAGAGGATCGGTTCGCCCCACCTTAAAGAAACCCCGCCAGCCTCATCGCCGGGCTCCACCTGCGGATCGAAGCGATGCGCCAGCGGCAGCAAAAGGACGGGCCGCCCGATCGCCGTCAAGCGTCTCGCTAAAACGCGGAAAAACCTGCCGCGGTAAGGCGTCTCTCTATGGAATTCCTCCTGGAGCGCCTCCCACTCCTCGTTCCAAGCGGCCTCGCCGCATCCCATGGCCTGCGCGCAGGCCTGGAGGGCGGCGCGGACCGTGGAGGACACGGAACCGGTGTAGGCATCCAGGCTTCTCTCTCCCCGGGCCGCGTGCCATTCGCCGGTGATTTGGGCCGCGATCCACGCTTCCATGAGCCGCCAGGCGTTTCGATGCGCTTCCGGGGACAGCGCCCCGGAATGCAGGAACTCGATGAAGTCGGTCGAGAGGCGGCGCAATTCCCGCAACGCCCGGGCCGGCCCGACGCCCTCATCCCTGGATCGGCGCAAACGCCAGAGGAATTCCCGCATCGTGTAGAGGGTCCGAGCGGTCTGCGGGACCCCGCCCCCCATGACGATGCCGGCTTCCCCGCCGCAACGCAATAGGCTCAATAACCTCCAGGGGCACCGCGTCCAAGAGGCCGAACCGATCCAAAATCGGCTGGCAGGCGCCCTCCTCAAAGCCAAACGATCGATCCCAAGATGGTACGTGCCCATGAAGCCGGCGTACACGCTCTCCACAACCAGACCCAGCATGTCCAGGGCGTACGAATCGACCGCCACGACCATCCGCGGGCGGGCCGCCGCGCCGCGCACCTGGGCCAACGCCAAGAGGACGTGCCGCACCATCTCGACGTTTAAATGGAGCCAACGCTCGTCCACGGGAGGATGCGACATGAGGCAAAGCAGCGCGGGCCGGCGGCCGGCGCGTCTTTCGATATCAAGGCAGAGTTCCCGAGCCCTTCCCAGGACGGGCTCCTCGGGATCGAACTCGATGAGGCCGTTCCCGGCGACTTGGCGGAACGTCCAATCCTGCGTTTTCCGAACGATGAACGCGGGACAGCTCTCCATCAATCTAGAGCAGGCGACCCCGACGGCGTTCCCGATGGGCTCCAGAATACGGCGAGTCCAGGAGGCCTTGATCGGCAACTTGATTCCGGCGAGCCTCTGGCGCCGCTCCTCCGCCCGGGCCAGGAAGCATAGGATGTCTTCGCAGGTGCCGTTGGGAGGATAAGCGATGGGATTCGACATCACGCCATCTCATCCTCTCAGTTTTCAAGGCGGCTGTTCAAGTGGAAGCGGTACAAGCAAAAATGATATCGTCGGCAAATCGTGTCCTTCCACCTTTCTATCCTTTGCGCGGTCTGGCTCGGTGTGAGCGCGGCGGCGGCGGCAGGCACCGCTGCGGGTTATGTCGTGAAAACGGACTCCGACACGGTGTATCTGGACCAGGGAGAGGGCTCCGGCGCCCGCGCGGGACAGGAGTTCACCATTTTTGTCACGAAAGGCGAGTTGCAGCACCCGGTCACCGGCGAGTCCTTGGGATTTCTGGAAAATCCCGTCGCGCAGGGAAGGATCTACCAGGTGCTACCCAAATATTCCTTGGGGCGGCTCCTTGCCTCCGACTTCGCCAAGCTCCGCGACGTGAAGCCGGGCCAACGAGTGCGGCTTAAAGCGGCCGCGGCTGCGCCCCCCCCGACCGCGCCTGCCGCCGCATCTTCGGGCGAGTCCTCCCGCCAGCCGGTCTGGCGCAGCCCCGCCTTGGACCTGGAGGCGGTCGGCCTGACGCTGGCCGATGTCGACGGCGACGCCAAAACGGATATTGTGCTGGCGGACTCCAGCCGCGTCATCGCCTATCCGTA
>JACQPI010000226.1 GCA_016207585.1 Elusimicrobiota bacterium
CGCCGATATAGAACGAGGGCCCTTTGCCAGTCCTCCGTCAGCCGTCCCTTCCGGCACAGCAGCTCGTAAACCCGTATCGGCACCGCCTTGCCCACGACGCGCACGCGGCCGAGCTCCCTCGCCTCCACCTCCTCCGCGGCCTCGCGGCAACAGGCTTCGCTCGCCATGATCTTCGAGCCGAAGAATTTATTGGCCCCCTCCAACCGGCTCGCCAGATTAACCTCGTCTCCCAAGACCGTGTAGGCCAGCTTCCTCGCCGAGCCGGTATTGCCGACCACCATCACGCCGGAGTTAAGCCCGATGCGTATCGCCGGTTTCTCTGGAATCGTCGGGTCCACGTATTCCTGGTTAAGGCGGGAGATCGCGTCGATGCATTCCACCGCGGACAAGCACGCGAGAACGCGGTGCCGCGGCTCGTCGATCGGCGCGTTCCAAAACGCCATGATGCAGTCCCCGATGTACTTGTCGACGACCCCCTTGTTCTTCAAGATAATGTCGGTCAGCGCGGTCAGATAATGATTCAAGAACTGGATCAGCGCCTCCGGGGCCATCTTCTCGGATATCGTCGTGAAGTGGGCGATATCCAAGAAGAACACCGTCATCTCCCGCTTTTCGCCTCCCAGCCGGATTTTATCGGGATTCTTGACGAGAATATCCACGACCTCGGGAGCGACGTACTGGCCGAAAGTCTGCTTGATGAATCGCTTCTCCCGGGCCTCGAGCAGCGTCTTGCGGACAAATAAGGTCGCGAAAGATCCCCACAACGCCAGGGAAGGCGCGGCGAACTCGACGACCCAAAGGCGCTGGAAGAGCGCGTAGTTGATCGCGCTCCACGCGAGGAATATGCCGAGCGTGATCGACGTCGCCGCCACGGGGCCGAAGCACAAGACGCCTACCGATAAGGAGACGAACAAAATCATCAATATCCAGGTAACGAAACTGGGGAGCGGCCGGAGGTGCCGGTTGTTGAGGAGGTTGTCGATCAGATTGGCGTGGACCTCGACGCCCGGCGTCAGCTCGCTGAACGGCGTCGGGAAGTGGTCATAGGCGCCGACGGCGGTGGATCCCATCAAGACGATCGAGCCCTTCAATCGTTGCCGGTCGGCGGACGACAGGTTCCCCTCCAGCACCCTCCAGGCGCTCAGCCGCGATATCCCATATTCGCTTTTCTCGATGGGGACGATGTTCCCCTCCGCGTCCCGCACGCTCGCGATCTGCCGCTGCCGCTGGCCTCGAATGTTGAGCAAGACGACGTTTGAGGCGCTTTCAATATAGGAGTCGACGGATTTTCCCTCATAGATCGAGAGGACCTTGATGCCCAACGACGCGAGGCGGTCCGGGTCCGTCTTCCACAGCTGCGGATTGACCCTCTTGGAACCTACGACGAGGTTCGTGCGCCGGATGACGCCGTCCACGTCCAAAAGAAGCTGGTTCACGAAGCCGAAATGACCGGCGACCGCCCGAAGCACGGGAAAGGGATATCGGAAGATATAGATATCCGGGCGCGAGGGGTCGATATCGGTCGCATGCACGATCCGGTCGCGCCACTTGGCGGCCCCTTGGATGAACACCCGATCCTCGGACGGGATGGAGGGGTCCAGGAATAAAATATCCATGCCGACCGTCCGAACCCCGTAACCGAACAGCCGGTCATAGAGCCTGGAGTACACGCCGCGCGGCCAGGGATACTGCCCGACACGCTTGATCGATTCGTCATCGATCGCCAGGACCAGGACCCGCGGGTCCCCTTGCTCCATGCCCCGCCATCGGAACAGCCGGTCCAGCCACTGGTTATCCAGCGAGAGGAAAAAATTGAAATGATTAAGAAGGCCGAGACCCAAAATGAACGCGGACCCGATATAGAGAGGGGCCCGGCTCGATGAAGGCGCGGTTTTTTCGTCAGCGACGGCCATGAGTCGTTCCCATGGAGTCATAGACTAACAGGATAGAGCTCATTTTGCAAGCCCGGGTTTCAAAAGGTCGCCCCCGCCACGAGGATGGTTTTTACTGGAGCCATCGGCCTTCCAGATTCCAATTAAAATAGCCGGCCGCGAAGGTCCATACCCTCGAAAACCAGCCGGTCGTCAAGGCGAGGCCCAGGACAATCAGGCAAATCCCCATGCCTTTTTCCAACACCGGAAGGAAGGGCGTCACTTTTTTGATCCACCGCAGCCCGCGTTCCAAGGCGAGAGAGCAGAGCAAGAGCGGCACCGCCAATCCCAGCGAATAAGCCGCCAGCAGGAGAACCCCCTGAAACAACGTCTCTGAACCGGACGCCAAAAGCAGGATGGACGCGAGCACCGGACCGACGCAGGGAGTCCAGCCGGCGCCGAAAGCGGCGCCCACCAAGACCGATCCCACAAAGCCGGCGGGTTTTTGGGAAATATGTATCCGAATGTCTCGGTGCAGGAAACCGATCTTCAACGCGCCGATCATCCAGAGGCCGAACACGATCAAAATCATCCCTCCGGCGCGTTCGACCCATAGCCGGTACCTAAACAAGAAATGGCCTAGAAAGGTGGCGGAAGCCCCGAAACCGATGAAAACGAGGGAAAAACCAACGACGAAAGCAAGAGCGTGCACGCGGATACGCCATCGATTCCCGCCGGCCAGCATTTCATTGTACGTCGTACCCGCCAGGTAGGCGAGATAGACCGGCACCAAGGGCAAAACGCACGGCGAAACGAAGCTCAGTAACCCGGCGACAAAGGCAACGATTAATTTACCCATAGTGCGTGCGTCATTTGCATGGAATCGCAAGAGGTGATATGCTGGATAGAGGAGGCGTCCCGGACATGCCGAAAAGCTTTTGGTTTCTCATTGTTTTTTTCACCCTGCTCCTGGCCGGATTTATGTTTTTTCTGCAAGGGCCCTCGGAACCTCCCGGAGGCAGTTCGGGAATCGCATTCCCGGATAAGAGAGGGTCCAAGAAGATCCCGGCGCTGTCCCCGCCCACCATCCTGGCACCGGCCGCCCAGAACAGCCAATCGTCTCTGCAGTACCTGCGAACGGGCGATATCCTGGGGGCAAAATCCACCCCCTCCTCGCGCACCGCCGCGACCGCGAGCGGCTCGGCCCCCGTCGCGGCTCGTCAAAAAGCACGATCCAACGTCTCCCCCGCCGCCAAGAAAAAAATCTCAACCCGGAAAAGGAAACCTAGGAAGACGCTCAAACCCATCAGCCAGATGTGATCTTACTGAGCCTCGCGGGGCCGGCGACAAGGTTGCGCTCCGTTGAAACGACCGTTTCTCCGAGCATGCTGAGATTATCCACGACCGTAACCCCGGCCGCCCGCAGCGCCTGAACCTTGGAGGCGTGCGTCCCGGCATTCCCCTCGATGATCGCTCCCGCATGCCCCATGCGGCGGCCCGGAGGCGCGGTGCCGCCGGCTACGAAAGCATATACCGGTTTATCCATGCTCTCGCGAACGAAACGGGCCGCCTCCTCTTCGGCCGAGCCGCCGATCTCGCCGATAAGGATCACCGCCCGCGTCTCGGGGTCCTCCTCGAACAATTCCAAAATATCCGAGAAATTCGAGCCTGGAAGAGGGTCTCCCCCAATCCCCACGACGGTCGACTGCCCTACGCCGCGCCGCGAAAGCTGCCAGACCGCCTCGTAGGTCAGCGTCCCGGAACGCGACACGACGCCGAGCGGGCCGGGTTGATGAATGTAGCCGGGCATGATTCCGGCCTTGCATTGCCCGGGCGTTATGACCCCGGGGCAGTTCGGGCCGATCAGGCGCACTCGATTGCCCGCGGCGGTGTAAGACCGCAAATATTTGTGGACGCGCGCCATGTCCAGGACCGGGATTCCCTCCGTAATGCACACGATCAGCCGGATGCCCGAGTCCGCGGCCTCCAAGATCGCATCCGCGGCAAACGAGGGCGGGACGAAAATCAAAGATACGTTGGCTCCGGCATTGCGCGCCGATTCCTCGACGGTGTTGAACACCGGAATTCCCTGCATCGTCTCCCCGCCCTTTCCGGGCGTCACTCCCGCCACGACCTGCGTCCCGTATTCCCTGCACTGCAGGGCATGAAAAGAGCCGGCCGCCCCCGTAATCCCCTGGACGACGATCCGCGAGTCCTTATCGATGAGTATGCTCATACCCGCTCCCGAGCGGCCGCCACGGCTTTTTGCGCGGCCTCCCACAACGTATCCGCTGCGGTGAAGCGCAGGCCGGAGCGTTGAAGAATCTCCCTGCCCTCCTTCACCTCGGTGCCCTCCAGCCGGACCACCAGGGGAACCCTCAGCCGGGTCTTTCGGACGGCCGCGAGAACTCCTTCCGCGATCGTCGTGCACTTCATGATGCCGCCGAAAATATTGACCAGCACGACGCTCGCCTTGGCGTCCTGAAGGAGGATTTTGAACGCATGGGTCACCTGGTCCACATTCGCGCCGCCGCCGACG
>JACQPI010000236.1 GCA_016207585.1 Elusimicrobiota bacterium
GGACACGAGTCGTCCCAGGTGCAGGGAGTCATGGACGGGGATCTCGATCCATTTATTCAGGAATATCTCTCCTGGCTGGCGACGGGCAAGCCGCCGCGCGTCAAGGGCCCCAGAGAGGAAGACTAGCCGACGCGGTTCCCGCCCCATCATGAGGTGCGATATAACGAAATGATTCTTAGACGGCTGGTCTTCCTCTTCGGTGTCGCCGCGGCTGTCGCCCTTTTTCTGCGGGCCTTTGCCTTCGAAGGAATCTACGTCGCGACCGCCTCCATGGAACCGACATTGCCGGTCGGTGCGCATCTTTTTTTGGACAAGGTCACCTACCGTTGGAGAGCGCCTCGCAGGGGCGAGATCATCGTGTTCAAGGCTCCCGTCGCGCCCCACAGGGAGATGATAAAACGGGTCATCGCTGTGGGCGGCGATACCGTGGAAATCCGCGATAAAAAAGTTTTCCTCAAGGAGGAGGCATTGGAGGAGCCCTATGTCCAATACACGCGCTCCCAGGAACGGCTTCGCGGGGATAACCTGGGCCCACTGACCGTGCCCGCCGAACATCTGTTCGTGCTGGGGGACAACCGGGATGACTCGGACGATTCGAGCGTCTGGAGGGATCCCGAGACCAACGCGCCCGTCTATTTCCTCCCCATCTCGCTGGTAAGGGGAAAATCGCGGGGATTCTATTGAATGCAGCTTAGTCGGCCGCTTAGCGCGGGGCGGTTGACAGCTTAAACCGCATGCCGAGCGAGAGCCCGACGACCTGAGTATCGGCGTGAATTCCAAACAGGGTGCTAGCGGGATTCCCATCGGGGTTTCCGGAAGTCTTTAAGTGGTATCCCGGCGATTGGATGTGGGCTCCGACGTCGTCGTGCCAAAGATATCCGAGCTCGATAAAAAAGCTGGATTTTCGAGCCGAGGCGAGATCAATGCCGACCGACATCCGCCCTCCGAAGTTCCATTCGAACGGGATGTAATCGAAGTCGGCGTAGACCCAGCCGACTCCGGCGTTCCCGTACAACGACGAGAGCGAACCTATGTTGCGCCGCGCCGTCATGGAAAGTAGAAAACCGTAGCGGCGCTGCTGCATCGTGAAGGATCCGAAGGGGGTGCCGTCCATGTGGAGGGAAAGCTGGGTTTGGCTGTAGGAGAACTCCCCCTGGAGACCCAACGTTTTATTAAAAAAGTGTCTTAGCCCCATCCCGGCCGCCAAGCCGGGCGCCGACACGACGGAACGCTCCTCGAATCGGGCCTGACGGCCCGGCAGATCGAATTCGCGAGCCTTGATGTCTTGACGCAGGGCTATCGAAGGGCCGGTATGCACGAATAGATCCGTCTCGGCCGCCGCGGAGAGGGGAAATAACAGCCACGCCAGAATAAAAAACGGCACGCTCTGTGTTTTAGCCTATTTGCGGGCGATATACCAAGCATCCAAAAGAAGTTGTAATATATGAACATGTCGCAAAAGGGACCTGGTCCGCGACTGACTTGCGTCAGGTGCCCGAGAAGAGAGAGTGGGGTATTCTGCCGGCTTCCCCGCAAGGAGTTGAGAAATCTCGACAAGGCGAAGGCTTCCAACACCTATGTCAGGGGCCAGGTTGTTTTTTATGAGGACAACGCCCCGTTGGGGGCGTACTGTATTTTCTCGGGCCAGGTCAAACTTTACCGGCTCGGACAGGGCGGCAAGACGCGGGTCGTGCGCATCGCCGGTCCAGGGGAGTTCATCGGGCTCGAGGCTATCCTCACGCGACAATCCTACCAAGCCACGGCCGAGGCGCTTGGTGAGTCCGTACTCTGCTTCGTAGACAAGGAAACCCTGCTGCAGATGGTCGAACGGAGCGCGGCCCTGGGCGTAGAGCTCTCGAAGCAACTGGGCCGCGACCTCATCCGTGCCGAGGTCAAGCTCCACGACATGACGGGCCGTCCGGCCCAGGCCCGCATGGCGTCTCTCCTGCTGGATTTCCACCGAACCTACCAGTCCCTCGGACGCAAGGGCTCATTTCTCATGCGCCTGCCCCGGCAGATGTTGGCCGAGGCGGCTGGCGTGGCCACGGAAACGGCGATACGCATCCTCGGCGAGCTGGAGCGCAAGCATCTCATCGTTGTGCGCGGCAGCCGGATTACGGTGCTCAAACCCGAGGCCCTGCGCCGGTTCGAGAGCTCCTCATTTTTAAAACTGACATAGATCATACCTAGGACCCTGGGAACCTGGTATCGTGTTTTCCCGATGCCGACCCGGAACGTCGTCGTCCTCGCGGGTGCCCGCACCCCTTTCACCGAGTGGGCTGGTGGAAAAACCGGCGGCGGCGCTCCCGGAGGAGCCCTTAAGGATCTGAGCGCCATTGAATTAGGCGCAATTGCCTTGCGCGGCGCTCTGGAGAAGGCGGGCGTGCCGGGTGAAGATGTGGATCATGTCGTTTTCGGCAACGCGCTCCAGACCAGCCCGGACGCCATCTACGGGGCGCGGCATGTGGCTCTCAAGGCAGGAGTCCCCGTAGAGGTCCCGGCTCTGACCGTCTCGCGTATCTGCGGCTCCGGGCTCCAGGCCGCGGTTACCGCGGCGCAGCATATCCGTCTAGGCGAGGCGCGGGTCGTTGCCTGCGGCGGCATTGAGAATCTCAGTCAGGCCCCCTTCGTGGTGAGAGGGTTGCGCCACGGACTCAAACTGCGCCATCTTGAGTTCGAGGACTATTTCTTGGCCGCCCTAAGCGACCCCGTCTGCGGGCTCATGATGGCCCAGACAGCGGAGCATGTCGCGCGCAAGTATCGGGTTTCCCGGCAAGAGCAGGATGTCTACGCCCTGCGCAGTCACAACACGACCGCGAAGGCCGCCCAAGCCGGCATTTTTAAGGAGGAGATTGTCCCGGTCCAGACGAAGGGAGGGCGTATCATCGCCGAAGACGACCATTTCGTCTCCGACTGCACGCTGGAGGGCCTCTCCAAGCTTCAGCCCTATTTCAGCAAGGATGGTTTCGTGACTGCCGGCAACGCCTCGGGTCTCACGGACGGCGCCTGCGCCCTTATTCTCGCCTCCGAGGACGAGGCCGCAGCGAAGCGGGTCCGGCCCCTTGGCCGCATTCTTTCCTGGGGCGTGGCCGGGGTCCCACCCGAGGAAATGGGGATGGGTCCCGTGCCGGCGGTGCGCAAGGCCCTCGACGCCGCGGGGGTCGGCATTCGGGATGTGGACCTCTTCGAGGTCAACGAGGCCTTCGCCGCCGCGTACATCGCAGTGGAGAAAGCCCTGGGGATCGATAGGGACAAGGCCAACGTCAACGGCGGCGCCATAGGCATAGGCCATCCCCTAGGCGCCACGGGCGCCCGCCAGATTCTGACCGTGCTGCTCGAACTCAGACGGCGAAAGAAGCGCCTCGGAATCGCCACCGCCTGCATCGGCGGTGGCCAGGGGATGGCGGTTCTGCTGGAGGCCTTGACATGACCGAAGCTCTCGAAGGCTCTCTCGCACGTTGCCGCGAGCTCGTTGAGGATATGGGGTTCGCCAGAGTGCGCAGCCATAAGGAGAAAACCGGCGAGGGGGCAGTGGGCTATTTTCCAGTGTACAGCCCCTTGGAGCTTTACCGTGCCGCGGGCTACCTCCCGGTGGCCGTCCACGGCGGCGGCAACCAGATCGAGATTACCGCCGCGGACTCGCGTTTTGGATCCTTCATCTGCTCCATCGTCAAGAGCACGATGGAACTCGGCATGAAGGGGCACCTCGACGTCCTCGACGGCATGGTGTTCCACGATATCTGCGACTCGGCGCGCAACCTCGCCTACCTCTTCGAACGCAACTTCAAGGATAAGTTGTTTATGGAGTACATCCACCTGCCCCAGAAGCCGGATGGGACCGCGGCTTCGGCATATCTCAGGGGGGAGTACGAGCGGATCTACGTTCGGCTGGCCGGACTGCGCGGGCGCAAGCCGGATGCCAGCGCTCTGCGTGAATCCATAGGCCTCTACAATTTGAACCGCGCCCTTCATGGGCGTCTCTACCGCTTGCGCCAAGACAGGCCCCGGGACGTGCCGACGTCCCAACTCAGCCTCCTGACGCGCGCCGGGGGACTGCTCCCCGTCGAGGAGCACAATCGCATGCTTGAGGATTGCCTGGCGGGCTTCGGGGCCAGAGCATCCAACCCTCGCGACGGTATACGGGTTGTCGTGGAGGGCTCCTTCTGCGAACAACCCCCGATGGATCTCCTCGAACTCCTCGACGCGGTAGGCTGTTTCGTGGTCGAGGACGATTTTCTTATCGGCCGTCGCTGGTTCGCGGCGGATGTTCCAACGACGGGGGACCCGTTCTCTGCTTTGGCCGAGGCCTATATGAAGAGTCCCGTCCCATCCTCCGTCAGGCACAATCCGGGCGTCCCCCGGACGAAAGCCTTGGTGGAGAGGGTGCGACGCACCAAGTCCCAGGCCGTCATCTTCATGTACGCCAAGTTCTGTGAACCGGGACTCTTCGATTACGTCTTGTTTAAGGAGGTCTTGGAGAAGGAAGGCATCCCGCATCTGCTCATCGAATTCGAGGAAAAGATGTGGACCTTCGAGAAGGCTCGCATGGAATTGGAGACCTTCGTAGAGTCGCTCCTATTTGAATATGCCTAGCGAAGAAAGGATCGCGTCAATCGCCGTAGGAGGCAACCGTGCCTGAGACCACGCAGGAGAACACGCGACCCTCGGGACGGATGCATTATCAGGGCCGTATGCACGCTCTACAGAAGGAGCTCATCACCCGATGGTACAAGGACCTCCATCAGGTGTGGCTGAGACAGCAGGAGTCGGAGATCGTTCCTTTGCCCGGACCCGGCGCCACGGGAGCCGTGCCCCTCATGATATCCGGCAACTGCGTTGAGCTCCTGAGGGCTTTCGATCTCTTGCCGGTCTATCCTGAGATAAACGCCCTGCAGCTTGCCATCCGCAAGCAGGCTTTGGAGTACCTGCTCAAGGCGGAGGAAAGGGGCTACTCGACGGACAATTGCGGTTATGTGAAGGCGGACATGGCCTTCTATCTCGAGGGGGTGGAAACCGCCCAGGGGACGCGCATTCCGAAGCCGTCTTTGATTCTCAACAACTTTGTCGGCTGCAATACCTACATCAAGTGGTTCGAGCACTTGGCCCATTTCAGCGGCGCGCCGCTTTTCACCCTCGATATCCCGTTCCTGCGCGGCGAGGAGCCGGACGCCGGACAGGTCCAGTACGTCGCGGCGCAGCTCAAGGAACTGATCCCCCTTCTGGAAAAGATTTCGGGCCGTCGTTTCGATATCGACCGCCTGCGCGAGATTACCGCCCTGAGCCAGCGCGCGGAGGAGCTATGGTCCGCTATTAAGGAAACGGCCAAGAGCACCCCCTCTCCATACGAAGCCTACTTCGACGCCACCACGATGATGGGTCCCCTCTACGTCTATCGCGGCACGCCCGATGGGGTCCACTTCTTCGAGGAAACCCTGCGTGAGATGAAGGAGAAGGTGAGCCTTGGCGTGGGGGCCGTGCCCCAGGAACGTTTCCGTGTCGTGGTGGAGGCGCCCCCGCCCTATCCCTATTTCAAGGCATTCCGGGACCTCTTCAGCACTTGGGGTGCCTGCAGCGTAGCATCTACCTATTCTTGCGTCGGGGGCATATGGGAGTTTGGTTTCCGTCACGACCCCAAGGACCCGCTGGGCTCCATCGCCCGGCACATGCTCGTCCATAATCTTTGCAACCGTACCTATCTACAGCGCTACGACCATATCCTCCGCTACATGCGGGAGTGGAATGCCGATGCCCTCATTATTCATTCGGTCAAGAGCTGCCGGCTCTTCTCGGCGGGGCACGGGGACATGAGAGAGTTTTTCACGCAGAAGGGCATCCCCACCCTGTATGTCGAGTCCGATCTCGAAGATCCGCGCTACTATTCTCCCGCCCAAATGAGAAACCGCTTCGACGCCTTCTTCGAGGCCTTGGAGCACAAAAAGTACCGCGGGAAGCAACCATGACCAAGCACGGGTACCCGCTGAAAGCGGGTGTGCGCGGAAATGGTTGGAGCTCGGCAGAGCGGAAACCATGACCAA
>JACQPI010000232.1 GCA_016207585.1 Elusimicrobiota bacterium
GCGCAGGGAATGCCGAGCGAAAAGGTAGTGCAACCTCTCGCTCGGCACTGGGCGCGCATATCGCGCCCGGTGGTTGACGCCTTAAGGTTGTTCGAAAAGAAACCATGAAACGCAGAGACTTGGTAAAACATATCATGGACAGCGGCTGCATCCTGCTGCGCGAAGGCGGGAAATATTCCGTCTTTCAAAACCCGGCCACGCAGATGGAAGTCCCGGTGACCCGGCATCCGGAGATGGCCGATTTCGCCGCGAAGAAAATCTGCAAGCAGCTCGGCATCCCGCCGCTTTCCTAAAGCCGGAAGCGCTCTTATAGAGTCACTCGCCCGAGGGGTTCGCGACCGCGGCCGGCGCGGCGGTTATTTGAAGCTGGGAGATGTCGGCGACCGATTTAAAAAGCGACGCCAGCTTCAGCAGCAGGGCGAGCCGGTTTCTCTTCACCGCCTCTTCGCAGTCCATGACGCGCACGCTCTCGAAAAAGCGATCCACGAACGGCCTGAGCTTGATGAGCTCCCGCAGGGCCCGCTCGTATTCGTCCCGGTTCAGCTTTTCGAAAAGGCTTTTTTCGGCGCGCCCAAGCGCCTCGAAGAGCGAGAGCTCGGCCTCGGCCGTCACCAGGTTCCGGTCCACCTCCGAGAGGTCGGAGACGAGCGCCGGTCCGGCCTGGCGCAAAATGTTCGCGGCCCGCTTGAACGCGGTCACCAACTCCCCGAAATCCTCGTGCGCGCGCAGGGCGCTCAAGGCCGCCAAGCGCTTGAAGGTGACCGCGAGGTGATCGAGGCCGCCCTCCTCCACCGACCGAATCTCATCCATCGGATATCCGGACTCCTGGAAGCAGGCCTGCGCCCGCTGCCATAGAAATTCGCGGAGATCCGCTTCGAAATGGCCCGCGCCGGGATAGGAGGCGGCCTTCCGGTTTTCGCTGGGAGCCCCGCCCTTTTCGATAAGCCGACGCGCCTGCGCGGCGAGCTGGGGCAGGGAAATGGGCAACTGCTTTTCCAGGACGATGCGGACGATCCCCGTTCCGGCGCGGCGCAAGGCGAAGGGGTCCTCGCTGCCCGTCGGGCGATGCCCCGCGAGGAAAAGGGCCGCCAGGCTGTCCATCTTCCCCGCCAAGGCCACGACGCTCCCTTCGAGGTGCGTCGGCAGGGGAGAGCGCGAGGAGAGGGGGTAGTGGAACTCCTCGATTCCCAATGCCACCCGCTCCTCTTCGCCGTCCAGGCGGGCATAATACCCTCCAGAGCTTCCTTGCAGCTCGGGAAACTCCCCTACGATCTCCGTCACGAGGTCGGCGTAAGCCAGGCGGGCGATCGCCTCCACGCAGCCCAAGTCCAGCGGGAGCCTTTTCCTCCACAAGGCGCCGCAAATCCATATCGCGAGCTCGACGGTGCGCTCCATTTTGTCATGCATCGAGCCCATATCCCGCTGGAACGCGGCTCGGCGCAGCGCGTCCGTCTTCGCGCGAAGCGACGATCTCCGGTCCCGATCGAAATAGAAGCGCGCGTCGCACAAGCGCGCCTCCAAAACGCGCTCGTAGCCCTCTCGAACCGTGTCCTGAGCCTCCGAGACCCCGTCTCGGATCCCAATAAACCCCGGGAACAGTTTGCCGGCGGCCTCCTGAAGGGGGAAGAACTTGAGCTGTTTCTTGAGCACGGTCGTGAGCAAAAACGGCGGCAGCCCCAGGAAGTCGCGCGAGAATCGGCCTCCCACCGCGACGGGATGTTCCGTCAGGTAGACAAGCTCGTCGAGGAGGCCGGAATCCTTCTCCAACCGGACGCCGGGGCTCGCCCGCAGCGCGCCGTCCAGAGTCTTGGAGAGAGCGCCGCGCCGCTCCTCCGTGTCGACGAGGATGCAATGGTCCCTGAGGCTCCCGACGTAGCCGGCCGGGCTCGCGATGCGGATCTTATCCGAGCCGATCGCCGCTCCCTGCGTCTTGTTGCCGGAGGATATCCCGGCCAACGAAAAGGGGACGATCCGTTCCCCGTACAACGCCGTGATGGAACGGATAGGGCGGGCGAATTGGAAGCGGCTGCCCTCCCATTCCATGTTCTTCGCGAATTCCAGCCCCCGGATGATCGCCGGGAAGACGCGGGAGAGCACCTGGATCGCCGGCTCTCCGGGAGTGACTCGGCGAACCGCCAGGACCTCCCCTTTGGGGCCTCGGACCGTCTCGAGTTCCTCCGGCCGGACCCCCTGCGCCTTCGCGAATCCCGCCGCCTGCGCAGTGAAGTTCCCCTGGGAATCTTTCAGGAGACCGGCGGGAGGACCCGTGAGCGTCCTCTCCAAAGCGTTCGAATGCCGCGATAGCCCCAAGAGATGCAGTGCCAGCCGCCGAAGCGTCCCGTAGACCTTGATCTCCGCGCACGGCAGCCTGTCGTCTTGCAATAACCGGGCCGCCGACGCGGACATCTGGGACAGCCCCGGAGAGACGAAGCGAGCCGGAAGATGCTCCGTGCCGATCTCAAGCAGCGCCTCCACGTCGGAGTTCGACCTAGGCATCCGAGGTCACCGCCTCCGTGCTCGGCGAATTTTGGAGGTAAGCCGCCACGACCCGCTTGGCGAGGTTGCGAACCCGCCCGATGTATTGCGTGCGCACCGCCACGGAAACCGCGCCCCGGGCCTCCAGGAGGTTGAAGAGGTGACTGCATTTGAGCACCATGTCGTAGGCCGGCAGCCACAATCCTTTCTCCACCAAGCTTTTGCCCTCGCCCTCATAATCGTTGAAGTGCCGTTCCAGCATCTTCGCGTCCGAGGCGTCGAAGTGATAGGCCGAAAATTGGCGTTCGGCCTCGCGGTGAAGCTCCCCGTATTTTACGTTCTCATTGAAGGCCAACTCATAGACGTTCTCCTTCTTCTGGGAGAACATCGCCAATCGCTCCAAGCCGTAGGTGATCTCCACGGAAACCGGAAACAGGGGAACCCCGGCCATCTGCTGAAAGTAGGTGAATTGCGTCACTTCCATGCCGTCGAGCCAAACCTCCCAGCCGACGCCCGAGGCTCCCAAGGTCGGCGACTCCCAATCGTCCTCGATCCAGCGCAGGTCGTGGAGCCTGGGGTCGAGCCCGATCGTTTTCAGGGAGCGCACGTATAAAGCCTGGATGTCCGCGGGCACGGGCTTGAGGACCGCCTGGAACTGGTAATACTTGGAAAGGCGGTTCGGGTTCTCCCCGTAACGCCCGTCGGTCGGCCGGCGCGAGGGCTCCACGTAGGCGACCCGCGTCGGCCCGGAACCCAAGACCCCGAAGAACGTGGCGGGGTTGAAAGTTCCCGCACCTTTTTCCAGGTCGTAGGGTTCCACGATCAGGCAGCCCGCGCGAGTCCAGTAGGCC
>JACQPI010000228.1 GCA_016207585.1 Elusimicrobiota bacterium
AGCTCAAGAAAAACGACAGCCATAAGCCTTGCGAGGCGGGTTGCAGCCTGGGTTGCGTGCGCATGGTTTCCCATACTCTTGGCGAGCCGCTCAAGACGCTGGGAGCCAGCTTGAGGCTGGCTTTCGACATGCGAAGACCCCGTGGCGGCCCGAGCCGCGCAGGGACGCCGCTTCCGGAGCCCGTGACGCGGGAGATCGTTTCTTCGTGACCGTTCCAAAAGGGAGAACATTCCGACCATGGCAAAAAAAATAAAAACGCAGATTAAGCTGCAGATTCCAGCCGGCGCGGCCAACCCGGCGCCGCCCGTCGGGCCGGCCCTCGGTCAGCACGGCGTGAACATCATGGACTTCTGCAAGCAGTTCAACGAAAAGACCAAATCGGCGGAGGCGGGGATGACGATCCCGGTCGTCATCACGGTCTTCGAAGACCGCTCGTTCACGTTCATCACCAAGATGCCTCCGGTTTCTTCCTTATTAAAGCGCGCGGCGGGACTGGCTAAGGCGTCCGGCGAGCCCAACCGCAACAAGGTCGGCAAAATCAACAGCAACCAGGCGGAGGATGTCGCCCGGCAGAAGATGCCGGACCTCAACACCGACAAACTGGAGTCGGCCCTTCAGATGGTGAGGGGCACCGCCCGCTCCATGGGTATCGAAATAACGGACTGACGAATCAATGAGGGAGGCGCCCGTAGGCGCCGCCATCACCTCGGAGGAACCATGACCAAAAGACTGGAAGAATTATCGAAGTCTCTGGACCGCAGCAAACAGCACGACCTTCAAGGAGCGGCCGCCCTGGTGAAGAAGTGCGCCACGGCCAAGTTCGACGAAACCGTCGAGCTCCACATCCGTCTCGGAATCGACCCCAAGCAGTCGGACCAGCAGGTCCGCGGCACCATCAACCTGCCCCACGGCACGGGAAAAACCAAGCGCGTGGCCGTCCTCGCCAAGGGCGAGAAGCAGAAAGAGGCGCAGGCCGCCAAGGCGGAGGCGGTGGGCGCGGACGATCTGATCGAACGCATCTCGAAGGGCTTCATGGACTTCGACGTGCTCGTCGCCACGCCCGACATCATGCGCGAGGTGACCAAGCTCGGAAAAATCCTCGGGCCCCGCGGGCTGATGCCCAACCCCAAGAGCGGCACCGTGACATTCGACATCGCCAAGATCGTCCAGGAGCTCAAGACGGGCCGCGTCGAATTCAAGGCCGACGATTCCGGCATCGTCCATTTGGCGATCGGGAAGGCTTCCTTCCCCGAGGCGCACATCGCCGAAAACGCGCGCACGATCCTGGAGGCGATTACCAAAGCCAAACCGGCCGCTTCCAAGGGAACGTACATAAAGAGCATCTCCCTTTGTTCGACGATGGGCCCCGCCGTCGCGGTGGATGCGACGCAGAAATACTAAGCGCCTGATTATTAAGGAGAGCCATCATGCTGACTCTAGTCATCCTCATCAGCCTCTGTTCGCTGGCCGTGGCGGGATATCTCGCGTACGACGTGCTGCGCCGCGACAACGGCACGCCGGAGATGCGCAAGATCTCCGACGCGATCCAATCCGGTGCGGAGGCCTTCCTGCGCCGACAAAACCAAACGATCGGCGTTCTGGCTCTGGCGCTCGCCGCCCTGATGGTATTCTTGTACGCCGGAGTTAAAGGCGACGCGACGGCCGCCAAGCATACCGCTCTTTCTTTCCTATTCGGGGCCCTCTGCTCGGGATTGGCGGGCTACATCGGCATGTGGGTCTCGATCCGATCGAACATCCGAACCGCGTCGGCGGCCCGACGCAGCCTCAACGAGGCGCTCCAGACCGCGATGAGGGGCGGCGCCGTCAGCGGACTGACGGTCGTCGCGATGAGCCTTTTGGGCGTTGGCGGGCTTTTCCTTCTCATGGGCGGCAGCGGCGGCGATCCGGAGCTCATCAAATTGGTCCCGCTCAAAATCGTCGGCTTCGGTTTCGGCGCGAGCTTCGTGGCGCTCTTCGCCCAGTTGGGCGGCGGCATCTACACCAAGGCCGCCGACGTCGGCGCGGACCTGGTGGGCAAGGTGGAGGCCGGCATTCCCGAGGACGACCCCCGCAACCCGGCCGTCATCGCGGACCTGGTGGGCGACAACGTGGGCGACTGCGCCGGGCGCGGCGCCGACCTTTTCGAGTCGACCGCCGCGGAGAACATCGGGGCGATGATCCTGGGCGTCTCTCTCTATCCCGTCTTCGGGGTCCAAGGGATCCTTTTTCCCCTCGTCGCCCGGGCCTTCGGGCTTTTGGCGGCGATCGTGGGCATTTTCTGCGTTTCGGTCCGGGAGGACGAAGAGGACCCCATGGCGGGGCTCAACCGGGGGTATTACATTACGACCGTGCTGGCGATCGTCGGCTTCTACGCCGCCGTCCACTGGCTCCTCAAAGGCAACCTCTGGCTGTTCGGGTGCGGGCTCATCGGCATCGTCACGAGCTACGCCTTCGTTCTCATCACGCAATACTACACCGAATACAAATACCGACCGGTCAAGTCGATCGCGGAGGCCGCCCAAACGGGCCCCGCCACGACGATCATCGCGGGCTTGGCGGTCGGGCTGGAGTGCACCGCCCTGCCCGTTCTCGTCATCTCGGCGGCTCTCCTAGCCTCTTACTACTTCGGCATCTTCGCGATGGCCGGCATCGCGGAAATCAGCCGCGGAAGCGCCGGCCTCTATGGGACGGCCATCGCGACCATGGGCATGCTCTCAACCTGCGCCTACATCCTCGCGATGGACACCTTCGGCCCCATCACCGACAACGCGGGCGGAATCATCGAGATGAGCCAGCAACCCGACACCATCCGCAAGCGGACCGACCGGTTGGACGCCGTCGGCAACACGACCAAGGCCCTCACC
>JACQPI010000238.1 GCA_016207585.1 Elusimicrobiota bacterium
GGAATATTTTGACTTTAGAAATAGTGTATTGCGAGGCATGTCTTCGGCGCGAGCGGGCGATTTGTTATAATCGAGCTCGCCGAGTTGGCACTGTAGATTTTATCCATGGAAACGCGCAAGGTCGTCATCATAGGCTCCGGTCCGGCCGGCTACACCGCCGCGATCTACGCCGCCCGGGCGAACTTGAGGCCCCTGCTGCTGGCGGGCGTGAGCATGGGCGGGCAGCTCATGATCACCTCGGAGGTGGAGAATTTCCCGGGCTTCGCGGAGCCGGTCCTCGGCCCCGAGCTCATGGAGCGCATGAAAAAACAGTGCGAGCGCCTCGGCGTCGACATCGTCGCGGAGGACGTCTCCCGCGTCGATCTCTCCCGCAGGCCCTTCTCGCTGGAGACGACCGAGGGCAAGCGGGCCTCGGCGGAGACCCTCATCATCGCCACCGGCGCCAAGGCCAAGCTCCTCAACCTCCCCTCGGAAGCGAAGCTCCTGGGCCACGGCGTCTCGGCCTGCGCCACCTGCGACGGCTTCTTCTTCCGTGGCAAGGAGGTATGCGTCGTCGGCGGGGGGGACACCGCCATGGAGGAGGCCCTCTTCCTGACGCGCTTCGCCGCGAAGGTGACGGTGATCCACCGCCGCGACACCCTCCGGGCCTCGAAGATCATGCAGGAGCGGGCGCTGAAAAACCCGAAGATCGCATTCATCTGGGACAGCGTCGTCTCGGAGGTGCTGGGAGACGGCGCCGTGGCGGGCGTACGGCTCGAAAACGCGCGGACCCGCCGGGCCGCGACGCTGTCCTGCCAGGGGCTGTTCGTCGCGATCGGCCACGAGCCGGCGACCGCGCCGTTCAAGGGCCAACTGGAGATGGACGAGAAGGGCTATCTCAAGGTGGACGCGCGCACCCGCGCCTCGGTCGAGGGAGTCTTCGCCGCAGGCGACGTGATGGACGCGACCTACCGCCAGGCGGTGACGGCCGCCGGCACCGGCTGCATGGCGGCCCTGGAAGCGGAGCGCTTCCTGGCCGAGCACGAAAGCGGCGGCTGACCCATCCTGCCTAGCCGCGAACAGCTTTAGGGGTCGCGGGAGATCGGTATCACCAAGCGCCCAATCGGCGCATTTCCGAGGACAATTTTTGCTGCGTCTCCACGAAAAGGCGCCAGGCGGCGAGGAGCCGAGAGGCCTCCTCTCTAGACATCTTAGGACGAAATTCCCTTGTGCCCCGATCCGCGAGCAGGTGCCGAGCCCATGGGCGGCCCGCCCCCTCCGCTGCCAGAAAGGCGATTCCGGCCGCCGTGGCCTCCTGCTCCGCCCCGAGGCGTATGGGAAGCTGCAGGAGGTCGGCCTGGAACTGGAGCAGATGCCGGGACCGGGAAAGGCCTCCCGACGCTCGCAGGGCCCGAACGTCGAGCCCCGCGGAACCGGCGGCCGAAACGATGTCCGCTATGAGAAAAGCGATGCCCTCCACGACCCCGCGCACGATATCTTTCGGGGTCGATTCCGAAGTGAGCCCCGCATAGGCGGTCCAGGTGGAGTAATCCCAACGGGGAGCCCCAAGCCCCCCGATCGCCTGGAGCGCCCAAACCCGCCTCTTGGAGTCCCGGCACATCGCATCGACCCGGTCCAGGCGCTCGATAAACTTCCAGTTCTTCTGAAGCCACTGAAGCGACGTCCCGGCCGCATGAACCGTCCCTTCCTGGAAATAGTGGCAGGGCTGGCCCGCCTTCTGCCAAGCCACCGAGGCCAATAACCCGGGAACCTTGAAAGCCTGGGGCCCCGTATTCAGGAGGAAGAAAGCCCCGGTCCCGTAATTAAGGACTCCGGCGCCGAGTTCCGAGCCGCCCAGCGCCAACGCCGCCGACTGCTGATCGCCCAGAACCGCGAGGATCGGAATTTTCCGGCCGGCGCGCGCAAGGACTCCCCACTCCCCGGCGGACGGCATGATCTTCGGCAGCATCCCGTCCGACAGGCCGAAAAGCGAGAGCAGCTGCGCGTCCCATTGAAGGGCGCGGACATCCATGAGGAGCATGCGCTGGGCCAGGGAGGGATCCGCCGCGAGCGTCCGGCCGCGCGTCAGGCGCCACAGGACGTACGAGGCCACGGGACCGGCCCGGAGGCGGCCCCGCCGAGCCGCCTGGCGGACCGCTGGGGAATGATCCAGCAGCCAGCGAATCTTCGGAGCGGAATAGTACGCGGTCAGGTAAAGGCCGGTCTTCTCATGAACCGAGCCTTGGTGCTGCCCAAGCCCCGCCGTCCAATTCGAGGCCCGCCCGTCCTGCCAAGACAACGCCCGGCAGAGAGGTTTTCCGGTCCGCGAGTCCCATAGCACGACCGTCGACCTCTGGCAGGCGAACCCCAACCCCGAAACCCGCGCGGAGCGTGGAAGCCGTGACAGGACCGCGTCGAGCGCCTTGACCTGCCCGCGAAAGATCTCCTCGGCGTCCTGCTCGACCCAGCCCGGGCGGGGGTAGAATGTCCGCAGGGGCGCCTGCGCCCGCGCCGCGACGCGCCCGCGCGCATCGAAGGCCAAGGCGCGGGAGCTGCCCGAGCCCTGGTCCAGGGCGATGATGAATTCTTGGGCCCTCATGGTCCTACAAGGAAAGAACTGGAACAAAAAGGAACGGACAGAAAAAATAGATACGTATATTCCGGCATGAACGTAAATATTCGGTAAACCTGTTGCGGCTCGACGAGCAGCCGCCGACTATGGCCGGCCATAGTCGGTATGCGCAACGCCGGGCGCGTTATCGCGCAAATGACACGGGTTTACCGAATGCTTGCTATCCAGGCGCTGTCTCCGGTTCCAGCTTCTTGATCTGGAGGGACGGGCGCGTCACCTTCTTGGCCAAACGCAAAAGCCGCTCGCGCAATTCCCGAGGGACCGCCGGGTCCTCGAGGAGCTTTTGGACCAGCGGGGCCGAGGGGGCAAGAACGTCTTCCCACCTCCCGGCCCGGCGGATCGCGTCCAGAATCTTGGCCTTGTCGGAGAATTCCCATTTTTCCTCCAAGGACAAATTCGCCTCGTAGCGGGAGCTGAATGCCTTGAACCCGCCGAGCTCCTGAAGCCTGGAGGATATTTCGGCCGAGAGATCCTGGGCTTGGGTCCGGGCCCCGCTGATCTCCTCCAGAAGGCGGCCGTAGCGGTCGATGAGCGCCGCGAGCTCGGCGTCCTCCCCGAAGTCCCAGCCGCCGCCGGACGCGTTACCCGCCGCCATATGGGCGGCGAGTACTGGCGCAGAGGAGGTACTACCTCTTCCGCCGGTATCGCGTCCGGTGCCGCGCGCAAGGTGAAATTCCTCTCGCGCGGCGTCGGGCGAGCTGCCCGCGAGCAGGGGCGGGGCGGAGGCGGTACTCCGCTCGCCCAGTCCCTGCGAGCTGCCGGCGAGCAGGGGCGCGTTATCAGCGCGAAATACCGGGCACAGGGGCTTGTAGTCGCACCAGGTGCACTTGCGCTCCTCCGGCCGGGGCTCGAAGGCCTCCTTCCGGATCGAATCGGCCACCGAAACGATGCGCCGGCGCAGGCCGGCCACCTGATCCGCCGAGTGGGGGGGCGCCGTGAGCGGCGTCAGGGAGTTCAGGTGGTAGAACGTCAGGCTCTCGACCCTGAGCCCCAGGAGCTCCTCGCAGGCCATCTGGTACATCGTGAGCTGCGCGTCCGCGCGGACTCGGTCCTCGCCGAAGGATTTCCCGGTCTTGTAGTCGATGATCGCGATGCGATCGGAACCGACCCTGTCGATGCGGTCGACGAAGCCCGTGACCGGGATCCCATCCACCTTAAGGTCGAAACGATACTCCGCGAAGAAGGGGGGGGCGAACTGCGGGGCATGGCGCGCGTGGAACTGCTCAAGGATGCGCCGCCCCTCGTCGAAATACTCCGCTTCTTGCGACGCGTCCTTGTAGCCTTCAGAGACCCAGCGTGCTTTATAGTGCGCCAGGACCTCGGGAAGCCCGGGGGGAGGCGCCGCGGGAACGTTGTAAAAATATTCCAGAGCGGAGTGCACGGAGCGGCCGAAGGAAAAGAAATGCTTGGGCTTCTCGGGGATTTTGTCGATGTACCTGAACTTATATTTCTGGGGGCAGTCGAGATACAGGGTTATGGAGGAGTGGGATAAGGGCCTCACTGGTAAATTATATCATGGAATCGAGTAGGAACCGAGCTCGGTGTTCGGGAATTCGAAGCCGGACCCGCCGACCGTCGTCTTGACGCGGCCGACGCCCGGAGCGTAGTAATGATACGACCATGAATTCTCGCCGGGCGACGCCTCCCTCACCTTCAGGCAGTCGCCGAAGGTCCCGGCGCGCACCGCCACCGCATGGAGCCCGGGCTCGATCGAAAAGCGGACGGGCCGGCCGTCCCGAGCGCCCGTCCAGGCCGTTTGGGCGGAATACGGATAGCGCAAGATGGGAAGGCGCTCCTTCCCGCTCCCTTCCCAGATCGCCCAATCCTGCTTCGCATACGACCTGCGGTAGGTCTTAAACCGCTTCGAGCCCGCGTAATAGGCGCCGCTGATCCGGCCCGTGGCCCCCTCGGTGGACGCCGAGACTTTCAGCTCCAGCCGCATATTGCGTCCGCCCGTCTGGCTGTCCACATAGACCCAGCGCGTCCCTTGGCGCAGGGGAAAATACTCGGGGCAGTCCAGCAGCTCCCGCCGCGCCGCGGCGGGCCAGGGCGCCCGCGAAGCATGCTCCCGCGCGGCCCCTGCCTCCGATAGGTCGCCGGGGGCCGCGCCCTCGGAAATAACATCCGAGGACAGCTGTCCCCGAAATATATTTTCGGGGGCGCGAGTGGAGAACGGCCAGCGCGCGGCGCGCTCGTAGAGGAACCTCGCCTCCTCATAGCGATGGAAGGTGCGCGCGTAAATGCGGGCGGCGCGCACCAAGGCCTGCGCCGCGCGCGGATCCTCGGGGTGACGGTCGGCGAAATCCTCCAAGGCTCTGGCGGCTGCCGGGGCACGACCCGAGGATTCCAGGAAATCCGCCTTCCGGAAATCGCGGTCCGCCCCGCAGCCGATCAGAAAGACCGTCGTGAGCGCCAGAGCCATCGCGGCGCATGCCGATAAGCGCGCGTTTTGCATAGAGACGCCGCAACTGGAACTATGGCCGGCCATATCATGCGCGGCGGCGTGCGCTCTCACAAAAGCCCCCGTTCCCGAAAACTGTAGTGGCCGCGGGCGCCGATGATGAGATGATCCACGAGTGGAATCCCCAATATCTCACCGGCCTGGCGCAATCGGCGCGTCACGTCCCGATCCTCCGGCGAAGGCTCGGGATCCCCCGAAGGGTGGTTATGGGCCACCAAGACCCCTGCCGCCCGGTACGCGAGCGCCGGGCTGAAGACCTCCCGGGGATGGATCAGGCTGGCGGTCAAGGTTCCGATGGACACGGTCTCGCAGCCGATCTCCCGATGCCGCACGTTGAGGTAAAGCGTGACGACATGCTCCTGCGGGTAGTACCGCAATTGCCGCAGGCGCCGCGCGGCCTTGCGCGGGCTGTCGAGGAGGCCCCGGGGTTTCCAGAAAGGGCGAGTCATTGGAAGGACTCCGCGACCCGGCGCAGCAAATGCACCGGCAGCGGGCCGATCAAAAGCAGCCTCTGATCGTCCGCGAGCCATTCCACGATCTTGCGGTCTCCTTCGAGAAAAACCCGGGCCCGCCTGCCCCCCAGGCGGAACGTCTTGCGCGGCGCGCCTTGATGCGTGAAGCGGGTCTTGGCGGGCATCTGGAACACCGACAAGACGTCCACCCCGTCGGAGTATCGGCAGTGGAGGATGGGCACGCCCCGGCGTTCGAGCACGTCGGCGCTCTCGAACAGGTATCCCGGAGGGAGCCAGCCCGGAACGCGCGGGACCATGCCCGCCGACGCCTGCGCGGACGGCAGATCCATATAATCCGGCTCGATCGGCGCCGTCGAGATACGCGTCCCCTCGGGAGGGGAGAACTGGAAGACGGAAGGGTCGATCTCAGCGGGGATTTTTATCTCCTGGAAACGCATCCAGCCGGCCAGGACGCCGTCGGGCCGGTAGCGCTTCTCCTGGAGGAGCAGGCCGTAGTCCTCGTCGATCCAGAGCTGCCTGACCGGAGAACTCCCGTTCAATTCCAAAATATCGATCCGCCGGGCGGGCCTACCCGCGACGCGGCCGCCTTCCGCGACCCGCAGCGAGTAATTCTTCATCGTAAGAGCCAGCTCTTCCTCCGGCCCCCGGCGCTTGTCGTCGGGGCTCGCCGGGATCGATTTCCACGCCCGCCGGCGCGACGGATCGTAGAGCCATTCGGCACCGCCGTCCGTCACCGCGATGCGCGTCGATTTTCCGTCCGGTCCCGCCGCCTCCCGGCGGAAACGGCCGGGAAAAGCCGCCTGGACGCGAACGCGGCCGGATTCCCGCGGGTCCCCGTAGCGGTCGACCCATATTTCTCCCGAATAGGCGACCCGCGGGGGCGCCAGGACACGCTCCAATAATTCCGCCGCTTCGGACCGGGCGGAAGTCGCTCTCCGTTCGCCGGCCCGCGCCATGATAGGCCACGCCGTCTGGAAACACCCGATGACGGCCGACACGATGATCGCCTTCGCCGGAATTCGAGTCGTCGTCACTTTTAGTTACCGATCTCCGCCGCAATCCCAACGGGCAACCTCGCCAAGATCGTTTCCTGGGATGCCAACGGCATCGTCAAGGCGTAGCGGTCGTGCGCCGCCAAGACGAGGTCCATGGGCACCTCGACGTCCCCGAAAACCGAGCCCCGCCAAAGCGCGGCGGCCAGCACCGCGCAGGCGCACAAGGCGGCGACAACGGCCCTTCTCCAAACGAAATTCGACGACGCGAGGCGATCGAGCCAGCCCGTAGGCGCATCGCGCGCGCCGACCATTTCTTCCAGGGAGCGGCGCAAGGATGCCGGCATCTCGGGCGCCGCCTCGGATCGCAACCCCTCTTTGAAGCGCGCGAAAAGCCGCACCGTCGTCTTGCAGCTGCCGCAACCGCTCACGTGAGCGTCGACGCGGGCGCGCCGGGCCGGGTCCAGCTCGCCGTCCGCGTAAGCCGACAACACGTCTTCCGGTTCGCAGCTCATGGCCGGCCTCCTTCCTCGGTTTCCAACAAGCGCCGCCTGAGCGCCGCGCGCCCGCGACTGATCCTGGAACGGACCGTGCCGATCGGCGCGTCCACGATTCTCGAAATCTCTTCGTAGCTCATTCCTTCCATATCGCACATCACGAGGGCGGAGCGAAACTCATAGTCCAAGCGGTTCAAGGCCTCTCTCAGTCTCCCGATATCCTCCTCGCGCTCCAAACGGTCCAAGAGCGCCTCGCGCCGATCCGCGAGAGTATCCTCCAAAGCCGCCTCATCGCCGTCATCCCCCTGCAGGCGGACATGCAAGGAAACGTAGTGATGCCGCTCGTAACGCTTGGCCCCATCCAGGAACACATGCCTCAGGATCGAAAAGAACCAATTCTCCAGCGGTTGCCGGGCGTCATACGTTTCCCAGGACCGCAGCACGCGGCGGTACGCCTCCTGGACGAGGTCCCGGGCATCCTCGACGTTCGAGGTCAGCCGGTAGGCGAAGCGGAACGCCCTTTCCCCGTAGTCGCACACCAGCCGTTCCACGTCCCGCGCCCTGTCGGCTTGGACCACGCCTCACCCCCATCCCCATGTACGACCCAGACCCCATTTAGTTCCCGCCGGTCAGATTTCGACGTCCAGCCCGTCCCCGGCCATGATGCAGTCCATGGAAGAGCCGCTGCGCTTGAGGATCCGCCGGCAATCCTCTGCAATCGCATCCAGCTGCTCGTCGGTATGGGAAGGGTCGTGGTGGGAAATCGCAAGCCGCAAGACCCCCGCCGAAACGGCCAGCTGCACCGTATCCGTATAACGGCTATGCCCCCAGCCCTTGCGCGCGCGGTATTGCCGCTCGGTATACTGCCCGTCGCAGATCAGGAGGTCCGAGCCGCGGCAGAAATCCTCGATGGCCCGGTCCTGCCGGCGGGTCAGCTCCGAGACGCCGTTCATGGTCTGGTAGGGCTCGTGGTCGGTCAGGTAGGTCACGGACCGGCCCCCAAGGCTGAAGCGGTACGCCAAATCCATCCCCGGGTGGTTGGTGTACGCCGCGCGCACCGCGACCCCCTCGATCTCGAAAGGCTCCGCCTGGAGCTCCTTGAACCGAAGCTCGGCGCTCACGTCGCTTAAGCCCACGGGAAAGTAGTCGAAATCCATGAGCCCGCGGAAGTTTTCCTCGAAGCCCTTGCCGATCCCGCGGGGGCCGTAGATCCAGAACCCGTTCTCCTTCGCGTAGATGGGGAAAAAGAACGGGAACCCCTGGACATGGTCCCAAGGGGTGTGGGTGATGAAGAGATGCGCCCGAACGGGCCGGCCCATGGACTCGGCCACGAGCTGATCTCCTAATTCCCGGATGCCGGTGCCCGCGTCCAGGATGAAGACGCCCCGGGCGTGCCGCAGCTCCACGCAGGACGTGTTGCCGCCGTAGCGCTGCGTCTTGGCGCCCGGCGCCGGGATGGAGCCTCGAGTCCCCCAAAAACGGACCTTGAACGCGCTCACGAGGCGTTTTTCAAAAGTTCCGAGATGTTGTCCAGCAGGTCCTTGATGCCGTAGGGCTTGACCATGAAGCGGTCCGCCCCGGCCGCCGCCGCCGCCTTGCGGTCCACCTGGTAGTTCTTGGCCGTGCTGACGATGATCTTGATTCGCGCGAGTTCCGGATCCGCCCGCAGCGCCTCGCACACCGCGAAGCCGTGCATGCGGGGCATATGGAGGTCCAGCACGATCAAGTCCGGCCGGGTCGCCTTGGTGAGGTAAAGGCCCTCCTCCCCGTCTTGGGCATGGAAGACCTCGTAGCCCGCGTGCTTGAGCCCGAAGGTCAGGAAGCTGGAGACGTCGGGGTCGTCCTCGACCACGAGGATCTTATGCGCCATGTACGAGGTAGTTTAGCAAAGGAAAGCGATAAAAAGAAAACGAACGGCGCAGAGAGGATGCGAACCGCCCGAGCCCATGCCGATTCAGGTCCTTCGCCCGCGAATCATAATTGGCACTCGCGCGGCCTTATTGACAACTTTGAACACTTTTCGCTATAATTAGCAGTCGCAGCATGAGATTGCCAACTGCGACTGCCGTCCCAAATTAAGGTCAACAAGGAGGAAGGTCATGGCTGAAGCGACACTGACGAAAGTGCAGATACAACCGCTCGGCGACCGGGTGCTGGTTCGCCCCGTCGAGCAGAAGGAAGTCAAGAAAAGCGGAATCATCATCCCCGATACGGCGAAAGAGAAGCCCCAGGAAGGCGAGATCATCGCGGCCGGAAAGGGCAAAGTGAACGACGAGGGGAAGGTGATCCCCATCGAAGTAAAGAAGGGCGACCGGATCCTTTTCGGCAAATATTCCGGAACGGAAATCGAGATCGACGGACAGGAACACCTCATCATGCACCAAGAGGACATCCTGGGCATCCTGCATAAATAACTACTATTAAGGAGGACACACACATGGCAAAGCAGATCGCATTCGAGGACGCCGCGCGGCGCAAGCTGAAGGCGGGCGCCGACAAAATGGCGGACGCCATCCGCGTCACCTTGGGACCCAAGGGCCGCACGGTCGTCCTAGAGAAGAAATGGGGATCGCCCAGCATCGTCGACGACGGCGTGACGATCGCCAAGGAGATCGAACTTCAGGACCCGCTCGAGAACATGGGCGCGCAACTCCTGAAAGAAGTCGCCTCCAAGACCAACGACGTCGCCGGGGACGGCACCACGACAGCGACGGTCCTGGCGCAGGCGATGATCCAGGAAGGCATGCGCAATATCACGGCCGGCGCCAACGCCATCCATGTCCGCCGCGGCATTCAGAAGGCGGTGCAGTCCGTCGTCAACGAGATCAAAAAGGTCTCCAAGCCGGTCAAAACCAAGGAAGAGAAGGCGCAGGTCGCGACCATCTCGGCCAACGACCGCAAGATCGGCGACCTGATCGCTGAGGCGATGGAGAAGGTCGGCCACGAGGGCGTCATCACGGTCGAGGAAGGCAAGACGGCCGAGACGACCCTGGAGGTCGTCGAGCGGATGCAGTTCGACCGCGGCTGGGTCTCCCCGTATTTCGTCAGCGACTCCGAGCGCATGGAGGCGATCCTGGAAGACGCCTACGTCATCATCACCGACAAGAAGATCTCGGCGATGAACGACCTCCTGCCACTCTTGGAGAAGATCGCCCAGACCGGACGTGCGTTTCTACTGATCGCGGAAGACATCGAGGGCGAGGCTCTGGCGACTCTGGTCGTCAACAAGCTCCGCGGCACCTTGAAGTGCGCCGCGGTCAAGGCCCCCGGCTTCGGCGATCGCCGCAAGGACCTCCTGCAGGATGTCGCCACCCTCACGGGCGGGCGCGTCGTCAGCGAGGAGCTGGGACTCAAACTGGATAAGGCCGGCGTCGACACGCTCGGCCGCGCCAAGCGGGTCGTGATCGACAAGGAAAACACGACCATCGTCGGCGGGGCCGGCGATAAGACGGAAATCAAACGCCGGGCCGACGCGATCCGCGCCCAGATCAAGGAGACGACCTCCGACTACGACCGCGAGAAGCTCGAGGAGAGGCTCGCCAAGCTCGCGGGCGGCGTGGCGGTCGTCAACGTCGGGGCCGCGACCGAGACGGAGCTCAAGGCCAAGAAATCGAAGGTCGAGGACGCCCGAAACGCCACCAAGGCGGCCGTTGAAGAGGGCATCGTGGCCGGAGGCGGGGTCGCCCTCCTGCGCGCCGCGAAAGGGCTCGACAAGCTCAAGGGCGAGGATGACGACGAGACGACCGGAATCCGGATCGTCAGAAAGTCCCTGGAAGCCCCGATCCGGCAGCTCGCCACCAACTCCGGCGTCGATGCCGCGGTCGTGGTGGACAAGGTGCTGTCTTTGGGAGACTCCTGGGGCTTCAACGCCGAGTCCGGCGAGTACGTCGACCTCGTCAAGGCCGGCATCGTCGATCCCGCGAAGGTGGTGCGCTCCGCCCTGGAGAACGCCGCCTCGATCGCCGGGACGCTGCTCACCACCGAGGCGCTGGTCGCGGACATTCCGGAGAAGAAGGAGAAGGAGCCCGCGCACGGCCACGGCGGACCGGAAGACTATTAATTCAGACCCGGCCGGAGCGGGCGAGAGCCGGTTTCGGCCGGCCTAAAAACCGGCGCAGGGAGTTTTCCCTGCGCCGGTTTTATTTGATCTTGAGCCCCCGGGGCCGGGCCGGAGGTATCGCGTCGGCGGGCGGCGCCGCGGCGCAGGCGCCGCTCACTGCGCAGGCCGTGGCGGCATTTAACCGATATCCTTGCCGTCGGTCCCGCGGCTACTTATCCAGTTCCCGGACGTCGAGCTGCACGACGCGCTTCTTCGCTCTCTGCCCGTCGATGAAAGCGTTGAGGAGGCGCAGACAATCCGGATGAAGTTTGACGCAGCCCTGCGTGTCGCGAAATAGGAAATTGCGAAACTCGTCTTTGGCGGAAAGACGCGAGTCGGCTGCGGTTTGCGGGTCGTCCCAACGATCCGTGTGGATGGCGGTGCCGAACTTGCCGAATGGGCCGAAGTAGTAGCGAGGGTTGGCCCGCAGTTGGTCTGGGTCCTTCTTGACTCCCGGCCGCTCGTAGACCGGAAAATCCGCGCCTTGCGACTGGGGTTGGTAGCGCTCCGACCAGAGCATGTCGACCGGCACCACCTTCGCGTAGCGGGGATCGCGCGGATACCAGGTCTTCGAGACGCCGGAGAAAAAAGGTTTCTTATCCTCATCGGGACTCGAGAGACGTCTTACCAGTTCCTCCTCACCCGAGAGGTCTTTGTTGAGCAAACGCAGCTTGTAGTCATCCGGCCTGATGTTTTGCAGCTCGTAGATGCCGGGGATGGTGACACCGTTTTCTTCTTCTTGCGGCGCATAGTAAATGGGAGTGCGCCGCCCGTCCGGCTCTTTGATGACCCCCCGCGTCCAGCCCGGCTTGGGGGAAAGCGCCGTCGTCCCGCGGCCCAAGGCCTCGCACTGGTGGATGCCTTTATCGGGCCCGTTATCGAGTTCGAAGGTCAGAACCCCGGCGCGCGCGCGGTCCTTGGAAAGCAGCAGAACGGCGCGCGAGACCCGGTTGCCATCCAAGCCCGGCAGGTCATTGATCCCTAGGGCCGAGACTCTTTGACGCACGCCTGCGGTCAGCTCAGCGCGCAATGAGGTCCGGCCGACCGACGGAAAAGGGTCGGGCCAGAGATCGGCCGAAAGTTTAGCGAAGCTCATTGAGGTAAAGAAGACGCCGAGGATTGCCTTGGCCGACATGAGGGCAGTATATAACGGCGCGCTCGGACGGTCAACAGGTTTTAGTAAGAAGAAAAAACGGCAC